>NZ_JAGPYY010000002.1:0-254907 GCF_024454075.1 Corynebacterium sp. CCUG 71335 | reverse complement strand
ACAACGCTCGCACCCTACGTATTACCGCGGCTGCTGGCACGTAGTTAGCCGGTGCTTCTTATCCAGGTACCGTCACTTACGCTTCGTCCCTGGCGAAAGGAGTTTACAACCCGAAGGCCGTCATCCCCCACGCGGCGTCGCTGCATCAGGCTTGCGCCCATTGTGCAATATTCCCCACTGCTGCCTCCCGTAGGAGTCTGGGCCGTATCTCAGTCCCAATGTGGCCGTACACCCTCTCAGGCCGGCTACCCGTCGACGCCTTGGTAGGCCATTACCCCACCAACAAGCTGATAGGCCGCGAGCTCATCCCACACCGAAAAAACTTTCCACCACACCATCCAAGACGTGGTCCTATCTGGTATTAGACCCAGTTTCCCAGGCTTATCCCAAAGTGCAGGGCAGATCACCCACGTGTTACTCACCCGTTCGCCACTCGAGTACCGAAGCAAGCTTCGGCCTTTCCGTTCGACTTGCATGTGTTAAGCACGCCGCCAGCGTTCATCCTGAGCCAGGATCAAACTCTCCACAAAAACAGTTTCAACAAAACACAGTGAAACAGGCCGTGAAAAGCCCAAAACCCAACCAAAACAAAACCACCCACACACAAAGCGCATCAGCACAAAAAACCATGCACCAGTGCGTGAACTGGCAATCCTAAAATTACTAGACAAACCAAAAGGTTCATCCACATGTTGCCCCTCATCCCTGACGGGGAAAAAGAAGAAGCAACAAAAAATATATTTCCAATCAGTCACACACGACCAACCAGCACAGTGACACCCCATCAATAGGTTCAGGCACCACCGACCAGCACACACCACACACAAAACACGTGCAGGCATCAAAAAGGTCGCACACAACCAACCAAAAAACATTGGCACACTATCGAGTTCTCACACAACACACGCACACCCAAACACAACCCACAACCAGGGCCATGCTCGAAGTAGCTTGGACGACCCTACACACCCACCACCACACCAAGCAAATCACTTGATACTCAGTGAAAGTGTTTCAGATCCCTGCCAACGATTGTTTTCCTACCGCCATCTCACCAAACCACACTGTCCGGCGGGGCGTTGTCGGTCACGCTGACTCACATAAAGCTACACACCAACCACCAACAACACAAACCCCCAGCACAAACACGGTTTCTAGCTATCTCCGCCAACGCTGGACATGCTGCGAATGTTGTCGTGGGTGAGGTTGATCTTCCCTGCGACGTAGAGCGCGATGAACACGCAGCCTACGAGCGCGACAGCACTGGAAACGATAAGCAGTCCAAGTGGGACTCGCCCCGCAGTTTCCTCGAATCGCAGGAGGTCACGCACGCCGAACCAGAGTAAGAATCCTGCCGCCGGAAAGAGTGCCTTGGCTTTGGAGACGGTGCCTGCGGCGAATACTCCGGCCGCCACAACTGTCACTGCCACCAGGATGAACACCTCCGGTTGAACATCGACGTGGTCAATCGGCAATAGAATGCTTCCGGCGCTTGCAATCACGCCGAGAATTGCTCCCGCACCCACACTGACTGCCAGCACGTGCACTGCCCACGCCTTTCGGGTGAATCCGTACGAATGCGCGACCAGTGGGCTCAGACCACTCGTCACTGTCTCGGTGCCCAGCCACATGAAGAAGAACAGCACGGGCAAAGCTGCGAGGATGGAAGAAAACGTATCGTTTTCGATGAAACCGGCAAGATAGATTGCCAGTGAGAGCCCGGCACCGGCAATGGCGGCGCCCAACAGCGTCGGCCACCACATGGCTTGGACCAGCAGCGGACCAGACGGCCGGATACGCGTGGACTCCACCTCACCGTAACGCGCCTGATCACCGACAGCATCGTGGGTGGCTACGAACAACACTCCGCAGGTGGCTGCGATGAGCGCACCGGTTACCCCCTTCATGCCGGGCACAAAGAGAAGGTAGATCAATGCTGCGGCAATAACGACCGGCGCCGTCACCATGAGTAGCTGGCTGCGCGCTCTAGCCGCATTCATCCCCAACGCCCGGAAGATGTTCTTTTCTGGGTATAGGCCGTCCAGCAGGGTCAACGAGCCGATGAGACTACCTGCCACCACTGCCGTCCAGCTGCCCACCCAGGCTCCACCGATGAGAAAGATGAGCGCGATGGGCAGGAGCAGCAGGCGCCACCGTGACCCCGCCTTGAACTGGTGCCAGAAGAATGGGGCATCCAGGGCCGTCATCGTTACAGACATGGTTAGCTCACCTCCAGGAGAGACTCGATAACGTCGCCGAGGCCGGCAGGCGCGGTGCGCGCCGAAAGGCCTGTGGCGCTTGTGGCGGGGAGGAGGGCGCGGGACCCGGCATCGGTGCGTCGATAAGCAAGCGCGTGCTCGGGCTCGTCAAAGGAGCCGGTCGCCACGACGTAATCGTCGGCCTCCTCTGCGAGAATGTGCGCGGCGATGCGGCCGTCGCGGCCGAGAATGATCGCGGAATCGAGGAGCTTGGCGGCGTCCTCAATGTGGTGCGTTGCCATGATGAACGTTCGGCCATACCCGGAAAGCTCGAGCAAATGGTGGTAGAAGACGTCGGTGTTGTGGATGTCGAGGCCGACGTAGGGTTCGTCGAGAAGCGTGAGCTCTGCGCCCGACGCGAGACCGACGATGTTGCCGACCATTGCTCGCTGACCACGCGACAGCTGGCTGTACGCCGTCGTCATTGCGTCATCGAGAGCGAAATCAGCCACAAGATCGTCGGCGATTCCGCGATCCCACCCCGGGTAGGCGACATCGACACCGGTCAGGGAGACGCGGTCCATGACGGTCGCGTTGTCGAACGGTTTCTGGTTGAAGACATCGAGCTCGCCATCAGAGGGCTTGAGCTGGCCGGCGATGAGCGAGAGCAGAGTGGACTTGCCCACGCCATTGCGGCCGAGCAGGCCGTGGATGCCGCCGGATTCTATCGCGAGGTCGAGCCGGTCCAGTACCGTCTCCCCGCCGAAGGTTTTTGTCAGTTCCTGTGCGATTATCACTTGTACATTCCTCTACTTTCTGCAACGCGGTCAATGAGGTTGTGGAGAGTGGGTAGGTCGTGGCCGAGGCGAAGTGCTTCGTCGATAAGCGGGGCAATGTACGCGCCCGCAAACTCCGCTTGGCGCTGCGCGAGGATGCGTTCGCGCGCGTCGGGCGTGACAAACATGCCGATCCCGCGTCGTTTTTCCAGCACCCCGCCATCCACAAGGAGCGTGAGCCCTTTGCGCGCGGTCGCGGGGTTGATCTCATGGAACGCCGCCAGCTCGTTGGTGCTCGGTGCGCGGGCCCCGGCCTCTAGGTGGCCATCCACTATCTGGTCTTGAATAAGGCGTGCGATCTGCATGAACAGCGGCTCTGTGTCGTTGCCCATCGCGACCTCCGGTTCGTCGGTTAGTTAGTGGTGTAATCAACCGTACAACTATGGGGACAAAATGGCAACGGCTCCCACCAAGCAATTCCTGAATTCACAGATTCGTGCAGGTAGACGGCGCGCATCTGACAAGCTCATCCAAGTTAAGGCAGACTGGATACCGACAAAAGTTATTAGCTACATGAATAGATACGGATTTAGGAGCCATGCTTGAGCGCACAGTCGTTTTCGTTGATACGTCATATTTACTTGCGAGTTTCTACAACTCGTGGGAAACAGGCGCAAGATCGCAATTAGAAATTGACCTCCCCGAGGTCGTTGCCAACCTCGGGACCATGATTACCCAGCAACTACACCAACCCATCCACCGCCAGTTCTGGTACGACGGCATCCCAGACTCTGGCCCCCACCGCTACCAGCGCGCTCTACGCACGTGCGACGGCGTGCAGTTGCGCACCGGCCAACTCATCGAATGGGGCGAGCGGCGCACCCAAAAAGGCGTGGACACCCGCCTTGTCGCCGACATCGTGGCCAACGCCATGCGCGGCCAGTACAGCGACTTCGTGCTGGTCAGCGGCGATGCCGACATGATCCCCGGCGTCGAGGAAGCTACCAACGCAGGCGTCCGCATGCACCTCTACGGCTTTGGCTGGGACTCTATGTCCTCAGCTCTGCGCCACGCGTGCGACTCCACCACCATCCTCGATCCGCGCGAGGATTTCGCCGAAGCAATGCAGCTCCAGGTGCTCGAGGGCCCGCTTCCACCGACCATTCGCGAGCGCCCGCTTGTCGACGCGATCGACGAGACCGACACCCAAGACGGCATGTGCGGCGTTCCCCGCCCCGACGGCGAACAGCCTCTTTCTTCCCACGTCGCGCAGGCGGAGGCGGATGCCGCCGCTGAGGAACTCGCGCAGCAAAAGGTGGAGCAGGCAGACCACGCCGAACCTGAACAGAAGCCCGAGCAGGGGCGCGGCAAGCGCGAGGCTGCCCACGAGTCAACGGACCACGTGGCACCCAACCCCCGCCCCACACCTGGCCCGCCATCGCCAGCCCAACTAGCAGCCAGCTCGCCGAAACCCTCGATGATGGCGCCGCGCCGGAAACTGCGCTCCCGCTACGTTCCGCTGCCGGAAGAAGTATGGACCTCCTCCGGGTTCCAAACCCCGTTCGATGTGGGCCAGCAGTACGCAACGTGGTGGTTCGACAATGCCGCCTCTTCCGAGCAGCGCGACAAAGCGCACATTCTCTCGGGAGGCGGCCTTCCCCCCGAAATCGACAGGCCGCTGCTGCAGTTCGCCTGCGAAACCCTTCATGAGTACACGCTCAGCGAGAGCCAGCGCGTCAACCTGCGAGACGGCTTCCACTCCGGGATCCGCGGAGTGCTGATCAACATCCGCCGGACCCAGAGCTAAGCACTCACTAGCGGTTGTCGGCCTCTTCCGCGTTGAGCGGAGCTTGTGGGGCTTCATCGTCGAAACGCTCGAGGGCCTCTTCGTGTTGCTCCGCATCATCGCTTGCAGCAGCCTGGGCCGACCCCTGGGTCAGCTCGCCAGCGGACTCTGCCTGCATCGACGCGCGGATCTCCGCAAGCTTGGATGATGCAGCGACATCGGTCTGGCCGGACTCGATCTCAGCCATCGCGGCACTCGCACCAGATTCAGCCAGTTCCTGCTGGCCGAGTGCCGTAGCGTAGCGCTTCTCAATCTTCTCGCGCACCCCATCCAACGTGGGTACGTTGTCGTTCTGGCTGAACTGCCCCATGGTGTCCATCGTCTGGGCAGTGTGCTCCTGCATCTTGGCCTGGTCGACCTGCTGGCGCAGGCGGTTGACCTCATTCATCTGCTCTTGCAGGCGGGCCTCGGACTGCTTCTGCTGCTGCTCGGCCTGTGCGGCCGCTTGCTCTGCGGCGCCGTACTGCGTGGTCAGCCCCTCGAGCTCCTGCTCCGTAGCCACCAGCTGAGCTGCGAGCGTCTCTGCGGTTGTGTTGAACTGTTGGGCCTTGGCGGTGTCACCCTCAGCGGTTGCCTGGTCAGCCATCTGCAACGCAGTCTTGGTCTTGTCCTGCAAAGACGCCTGCTGTTCGCGGACACGACCCAGCTTGATCTCCAGCTGCTTCTTCTGGCCAATGATCTCCGCGGCCTGCTGCGTGATAGCGCGGTGCTGCTCTCTAGCGGCGTTCGCAGCCTGTTCGATCTGGACCTTCGGGTCGGCGTTCTCATCGATCGCCGTGTCGAAGGATTGCATCAGGTAGTTCCAGCCCTTGCTGAACGGGTTAGCCATGGTGATTCCTTAGATTTTCGTCGGGAAAGTGTGCCCCGAGTCTACGCGAACGGTTCCCGGCTCACCCGGGCACGAAAAACCGCCCGGCCGTCTGCGGCGCGGGCGGTGTGACGGGAAGCCGTCGAAAAGCGACTAGCCCTCAGTCTTTTCGTTCTGCTCTGCGATGTCAGCGCGGACCTGCTCCATGTCAACGTCGCGCACAGCCTGGATGAACTCCTCCAGCCCAGCCGGCGGCATAGCGCCGGAGGTCTGCCCCAGCAAGATGCCCTCGCGGAACGCGAAGAGCGTCGGAATCGCCTGGATCTGCAGCGCAGAGGAAAGACCCTGGTTAGCCTCGGTGTCCAGCTTGGCAAAGGTCACGTCCTCGTGCTTCTCAGACGCAGCCTCGAAAGTCGGGGCGAACGCCTTGCACGGGCCACACCAGTCAGCCCACGCATCAACGATCACAATGTCGTTGTTCTCGACGGTCTCGGTGAACGTGTCCTCGGTTACATTGATGGTGCTCATTTTTATTCTCCTGAGTCTGCTCTAGTAACGTCTGTCGATGAGTACAACCTTATCAAGGGCGCGGACATTCCCCGCGAGCGAGAAAAGGAGCAAGCGTGACCAAGAACTACCGGTTCGAGGGCCCGACAGACACCAATTCCGTGGATACTCTGCAAGCTGAAGTGAGCCAGGTGCTGGGCACCCAAGGCGTCGACATCAATGCAGAAACAAAGGTCATGCGGGTCACAGGCGAAGGCTTCACCGACGAACAGATCGAGTACGCCGTCGAGTACGCAGGCTTTTCGCTTATCGACGCTTAATGCCAACCGTCCTACCATGGGAACCGTAAGAACAACCGAGTTCCTTTTTGGAAGGTGACTACTCCCATGGCACAGACATTCACCGTAGAAGGCATGACCTGCGAACACTGCGAAATGAGCGTGTCCGAAGAGGTCAGCGAAGTCGCCGGCGTGACCAGCGCAACCGCCGACCACAAAGCTGGCACCGTGACCGTTGAGGGCGAAGGCTTCGACCGCGACGCCGTCGCTGCCGCTGTTGCAGAGGCTGGTTACAAGCTGGTCTAGAGGCCCCCGCGGTATCCCTTGCGGAAAAGTTGACAAACTCGACACTGGTTTAACCGGCGAAAACTCGCCAACCTGCACGTTCAGGTCTAGAGCGAAATCGGGTTTGTCAACTTTTCTGCATTTGGACCGCTCTGGTGAGGTGCACCACGTTGCGCGCCTCTCGGAATATCTTCCCTTACCTCGCCGTTCCATAGGGTGAGAAAGGTTCAAGCCGCGCTACCCGGGAGGAGATACATCTACAGTGAGCGCCCCCGCACCCGCCCCCACACCACAGACAAGCACCAACTATTTGGAGCACCTCGAACTGGGTGTGACCGGGATGACCTGCACCTCGTGCTCCAACCGCATCCAACGCAAGCTGAACAAGCTTGACGGGGTGGAAGCCAACGTCAACTACTCCACTGAGACGGCGACGGTCGACTACGATCCGTCCAAAACTAACCGCGAGCAGCTCATCCAGGTTGTCAAAGACGCCGGGTACGACGCATTCGCGCTCGGCGGCGGCAGCGGCGATACCGCGGGCTCCGAAGGTACAGCCGACGGCGACGCTTCCGACACCGACCGCATTGAAGCCGCCCGCGAAGCTGAAGCAAGCGACCTCAAGTGGAAAGTCATCTGGTCAGCGATTCTCGCCGTGCCGGTGACGGTAATCTCGATGGTCCCGGCCCTCCAGTTCACGAACTGGCAGTGGCTCGTTTTCACGCTCACCACCTTGATCTACATCAATGGCGGCGCGCCGTTCCACAAGGCGACAATCGCGAACCTGCGCCACGGTGCCGTCACCATGGACACCCTGATCACCCTGGGCACGACGGCAGCGTACCTGTGGTCAGTGTGGGCGCTGTTCATCGGCAACGCCGGCGAACCCGGAATGACGATGGACATGAGCCTCTCCCCCGGTGCGAACGCTGGTCATGCGATGGATGAGATCTACCTGGAAACCATCGCCGTGGTGATCACGTTCTTGCTGCTGGGAAGGTGGTTCGAAACCAAGGCGAAGGGACGCAGCTCTGAAGCTCTGCGTGACCTCGCGACAATGGGCGCCAAAGACGCCGCTGTTATCCGTGACGGCCAAGAGATCCGCGTACCCACCTCCGAGATCGCTGTCGGTGACCGTTTCGTGGTCCGCCCCGGTGAGAAGATCGCCACGGACGGCATCGTGATCGACGGTGTATCCGCCGTGGATAACTCGATGATCACCGGTGAGTCCGTGCCTGTCGACGTCGCTCCCGGCGACACCGTCACGGGCGCCACGGTCAACCAGACTGGCCGCCTCATCGTCGAGGCCACGCGGGTGGGTTCCGAAACCACCCTGTCGCGCATGAGCGAACTGGTGCGGCAGGCGCAGGCGGGGCAAGCGCCCGTCGAAAAGCTTGTGGACCGTATTTCCCGCATTTTCGTCCCGACCGTCATCGTGGTTGCGCTGATCACGCTGGCCGTGCACATGGCGATCGGCCACGACGCGCCGACGGCATTCTCCGCCGCAGTCGCCGTGCTCATCATCGCGTGCCCGTGCGCGCTCGGCCTGGCTACGCCCACGGCGATCCTCGTCGGCACTGGACGCGGCGCGCAGATGGGTCTGCTGATCAAGGGCCCGGAAATCCTCGAATCGACCCAGCAAGTAGACACGATTGTGCTGGACAAGACCGGTACCGTCACCACAGGTGAGATGGCGGTCGACGCTGTCGCACCCGAGTCCGGTTACACGCAAGAGCAGGTGCTTTCGCTGGCGGCGGCCGTCGAGTCCGGTTCCGAGCATCCCATCGCCCGCGCCATTGTCACCGCCGCTGACAACGACATCCCTGAGGCGACAGACTTCAGCAACGAAGCGGGCCAGGGTGTCCGCGCGCTTATCGACGGCACCTCCGTCACCGTCGGCCGCGGCCGCGGACCCAAGGCTGAAGCCTTCGAGGCTGACGGTGCCACGGCTGTCACTGTGACCGTTGATGGCTCCCCCGCCGGCACCATCGCTGTACGCGACACCGTCAAAGACACCTCTGCACAAGCCATTGAGGACCTGCGCGAGCTGGGACTCACCCCGCACCTGCTCACCGGTGACAACGAAGGGGCTGCCCGCGCGGCAGCCACCGCGGTCGGCATCGATGCGGATAATGTCACGGCGGGGGTGCTGCCGGAGGACAAGGTGCGTGTCGTCGAAAAGCTGCAGGCAGCGGGCAAAACCGTGGCGATGGTCGGCGACGGCGTGAACGACGCCGCTGCTTTGGCCACCGCTGACCTGGGCCTGGCGATGGGATCCGGCACCGACGTGGCCATCGAGGCTGCAGACATCACCCTCATGGGCGGCGACCTGCGCTCCGCGGCAGATGCGATCCGCTTGTCACGCCGCACCCTGAGCATCATCAAGGGCAACCTGTTCTGGGCCTTCGCCTACAACGTGTTGCTCATCCCGGTGGCGGCCATCGGCCTGCTCAACCCCATGTTCGCCGGCATCGCCATGGCGTTCAGCTCAGTGTTCGTTGTGAGCAACTCGCTACGGCTCAACCGGTTCACTTCGGTCAGCGAGCGCTAGAAAAGTGAATTTAAAGTAGTTGACCTGCCAGGGCAAGAGCTATGCTCACTGCCCATGGACAATACCCTGACCCGAAACGAGCGTCTTGACCGTCTCCCGGTCACTTCCCAGCACCGCCGGCTGCTCGTCGGCTCGGGCGTGGGCTGGGCGCTCGACGCGATGGATGTCGGCCTTGTGTCGTTCATCATCGCCGCGCTCGCCGTGCACTGGGACCTGGATAAGGGCACGACGTCATGGATCGCGTCGATTGGTTTCATCGGAATGGCCATCGGGGCATCTCTAGGCGGGCTGCTCGCGGACAAGATCGGGCGCAGGCAGGTCTTTGCGGCCACTTTGCTGGTCTACGGCTTAGCGACGGGTGCCTCCGCCCTCGCCTGGTCTGTCAGCTCCCTCATGGTGTTCCGGTTCCTCGTCGGCCTCGGCCTGGGTGCGGAGCTACCCGTGGCGTCCACCTTGGTCAGCGAGTTCGCGCCCCGTAAGAGCCGCGGGCGAATGGTCGTATTGCTCGAAGCGTTTTGGGCCGTGGGGTGGATCATGGCGGCCGTGATCGGAACCTTCGTAGTCAGCCAGGGTGACACCGGGTGGCGCTGGGGATTCGCCCTCGGATCTGTACCCGCACTCTATGCCATCTACGTGCGCATGGGCTTGCCCGAGTCAGTGCGGTTCCTTGAATCGAAAGGCCGCCACGATGAAGCCGAGGAGATCGTGCGGACCTTTGAGGCCGCCGCCGACACCTCTGAGATCGACCACTCCCCGCCCGGCGACCCAGAGCCGGAGGTCAGCGGCGGGATATGGGGGCCAGCGATGCGCAAGCGCACTGCCGCGTTCTGGCTCGTGTGGTTCGGGGTGTCGCTGTCGTACTACGGCGCGTTCATCTGGATTCCGTCGCTGCTGGTGGACCAAGGTTTCACCCTGGTGCGGTCGTTCACGTTCACCCTCATCATCACTATCGCGCAGCTTCCCGGTTATGCCGCGGCCGCGTGGCTTATTGAAGTCTGGGGCCGCCGCATCACTCTATCGGTCTTCCTCGCCGGGTCTGCTGGCGCCGCCGTTTTGTATGGTTTGGCAGGGGCTCCGTGGCAGATCATTGCCGCCGGCTGCTTACTGTCCTTTTTCAACCTGGGTGCGTGGGGTGCCCTCTACGCGATCGGTCCGGAGCTCTACCCAACCTCGATCCGCGCTACGGGCACAGGTGCCGGTGCGTCGTTCGGGCGAATCGGGTCGATCATCGCGCCTCTCATTGTGCCTCCGGTGCTCAGCTTCGGCGGGCCCACGGCTGTGTTCGGGGTGTTCGCAGCCGCCTTCGCCGTGGCGTGCATCGCTGCGCTCACCCTGCCCGAACAGCGCGGGAAAGTGCTGTCTTAACCGGCTTAACCCCGCGCCATGTTCACGAAGCGCGAGTAGTGCAACTGGTGCGCCACCGCGATCGTGTCGATCGGGCCACCACGGTGCTTGGCGATGATGATGTCCGCCTCACCCGCACGCTCGTTGTCGCGGTCCTGGGAGTCCGGACGGTACAGCAGCATGACAATGTCCGCGTCCTGCTCCAATGAACCCGATTCACGCAGGTCCGCCAACTGCGGACGCTTGTCCGTGCGTGACTCCGGGCCACGGTTGAGCTGGGAGATGGCGATAACGGGCACTTCTAGCTCCTTGGCCAGCAACTTCAGCTGGCGGGAGAACTCGGAGACCTCTTGCTGGCGGGATTCGACCTTGCGGCCGGAGCTCATCAGCTGCATATAGTCCAGCACCACGAGGTCTAGGCCGTGCTGCTGCTTGAGGCGGCGGGCTTTAGAGCGGATCTCCATCATCGTCAGGTTCGGAGAATCATCGACGAAAATTGGGGCCTGCTGGATCTCGCGGAGGCGTTTGGTGAGCTTCTCCCAGTCAGACTCCTCCATCTGGCCCGAACGCATCGCGGAGAGCTTGATCTCGGTCTCCGCAGACAGCAGGCGCATCACAATCTCGGAGGCGCTCATCTCCAGCGAGAAGATCACCGAGGTCAGGTCGTTGTGGATCGAGCAGGACCGCACGAAATCCAGGGCGAGGGTCGACTTACCCACACCAGGACGGGCCGCGATAATGATCATCTGACCGGCATGGAGGCCATTTGTCAGCCGGTCGAGGTCAAGGAAGCCCGTCGGCACGCCGGCAGCGAGGCCGCCGTCTTTTTCATAAGCAGCAAGCTCGTCGACAGTAGGCTTGAGCAGCTCAGCGAGTGCCTGGTAGTCCTCCCCCGTCTTGGTCTGCGCGACGGCGAAGATCTCCTGTTGCGCGCGATCCACCAGAGCCTCGATCTCCATGCCCTCGCCGCCGTCGTAGCCGAGCTGGGCAACACGTGTTCCCGCGTCCACAAGCTGGCGCAACGTGGACTTCTCGGCAACTATGTCTGCGTAGTAGCGCGCGTTGGCAGAGGTGGGAACCTCGGAGATCAAGGTGTGCAGGTACGGCGCTCCCCCAGCACGCTCGAGCTGTCCCATCCGGTCAAGACGGCCGGAGACAATGAGGACGTCAATCTGCGAGCCTTGGGAGTACAGGTCCAGAATCGCCTGATAAATCAGTTGGTGGGCCGGGAAGTAGAAGTCCTCCTCCCGCAGCTCCTCAATCACATCGGTGACGGTATTGGGGCTGAGCAGCATCGCACCAATCACACCCTGCTCGGCTTTCCGGTCATGCGGGGGCTGGCGGTACTCGCTCAAGTCCTCGCGCTCAGACGTGAAGCCGCGGCCGTTGCGACGGTTGCTCCTGTACCCGCCGCCGTCCCCCGGCTCAGGCGGCGGAGGAACAAGGTCCTCAAACCGGTCGTCGAAGCTGTCCCCTCCAGCGACATTGCCTGCAGTCATCGTGAACTCCCTCCAGTCATCGAAGTGATGCTACCCCGCCGGGGCACGAGCGGACCACTCTTGTGGACTCATCACGCTGGAGTTATCCACAGGTCCTTGTGGAATAAGCCCGTTATTCCCTGATTCGTGACCCACATGCCTCCCACGGCTGTGGAATCTCTGTGGAATATTCAGTTACTTTTTCACAGATTCGCCCATCGTGACTGCTTAACCCCGATACATTCCGCGTCATGCGTCTTCCACGAACAGTGAATAGCTCGACCACCAGCACATTTGACAAGGTAACCAAAGTGCTATAAACCGCTCTCCTCCGCGTAAATTTCTCTCATTGGACTGGACTTTTCCACTAGTTATCCACAGGCAGTGTGGACACCAGATTGTTATGCGGCGCTTGATTGCTGGAACCACCTGCTATTGTGCTGCTATGACCTCCCGTTTTTCCCGTTTCCGCCGCGCGGTAATCTCCGCGATGGCCACAGTGGTCGCCGTTGCGTGCGGCGTTGCCCCCGCCTCCGCAGCACCGGTTTATGCCGGCGATAAGATCGAGATCCATTACAGTAACGGGGCTAAAGCACTGTGCTCCCTCAACTCCGTGGCGCACCGGGACGGCGCGAAGTACGGGATCACGGCCGGGCATTGCCTCATGCCCATCGATGGTGGCCGTCCTATCCGTGTCTACTCATCCGACGGCGCAGTCATTGCCTCCAACATGGCGGATTCCGGGTATGTCTTCGATCAGGGCGGCCTGAACGTCGGGTTGAAGGGCTTCACATCCGACTCGTTCCGTGACTACAGCTGGTTCCGCCTCGACCCGCACGTTACTGATGCCGGCAAGACGCGCGGTGGGAACCTCACGTTGGGGCTCGACTCTGGCATGGACCACAACCTCACACAGTTCGCTCGGTCCATTAACCCGGATCGCGCCATCGGTGGACGCCTTCCGGTCAGCGCCGTGGCACCGGGCCAGATTGTCTGCAAGGATGGCGCGCGCTCTAGCAGGACCTGCGGTCCTGTGGTGTCCACCAACGTTCACACTGGTGAGATCGTGGCTCTCCTGCTGAACTTCACGGGCGATTCCGGTGCCCCGGTGTGGATCACCGGCCGCGACGGCCGCGCCTACATTGTGGGAGTCATCTCCGGCGGTGTTGGGCCGTTTGAGCTGATTGACGCCTCGCTGCCACTCCCAGCCGGGCTGCGCTAACCCGCGCACAAACAGGAACAAAGCAAGAAGAAGGGCGCGGGCCCCACTCCTCACAAGCGGGGCCCGCGCCCTTCGTGCTGTTGTCGTTGGATTGCTTGTTATAGAGCAATCGCCGTTAGGCGTGTGTTACGCGCCCACGACCTCGAAGTTCACCTTGCCCTCCACGTCATCGTGGAGCTTGACCTTGACCTGGTAGCCGCCGGTGCTGGTGACCAGCCCCTTCGGCATGTCAACGCGGCGCTTGTCCAGCGCCGGGCCGCCTGCAGCCTCAACGGCATCGACGATGTCGGCCGGCTTGACCGAACCGAAGATCTTGCCGTTCTCAGCGGTGCGCACCTTCACGGTGACGCCCTGCAGCTGGTCGAGCTGGTCGCGCAGCTCCTTAGCGTGGTCCAGGTCGCGCACGGAACGCTGCTCCTGTGCGCGCTTGATGTCCTCAATCTGCTTCTCAGCGCCGCGGGAGGCCGGGATGGCCAGGCCGCGCGGAAGCAGAAGGTTACGTCCGTAGCCGTCCTTGACCTCGACAATATCGCCGGGCTCACCAAGGTTCTCAACGGCAGCGGTGAGGATCAGCTTCATAATCCTTACCTTTCGTTTGAAAGTTGATGTTTGTCGATTGCTTTAGAACGGGGGCTCATCGTCCATGCCGCCGAAACCGCCGGCGGGGGGAGCAGAATTCCACGGATCATTCGCGGGCTGGTTGTTGGACTGGCTGTTCTGGCCGCCCTGGTTGCCCTGGGAGTTACCAAAGCCACCGGTGTTCTGGGCGTTCTGGCCGCCCTGGGAGTTACCAAAGCTGCCGCCCTGGTTGCCGCCGAAGCCGCCGCCACCCTGGTTCCCGCCCTCACGCGGGTTACGGTTGACGCTGGCGCTGGCGTAGCGCAGGGACGGGCCGACTTCGTCGACCTCGACCTCGAACACGGTGCGGTTTTCACCTTCGCGGTTCTGGTAAGAACGCTGCTTGAGGCGGCCGTTGACGATCACGCGCATGCCCTTTGTCAGGGACTCAGCGACGTTCTCGGCGACGCTCCGCCACACGTTGCAGGTGAGGAACAAAGCTTCGCCGTCTTCCCACTGGTTCGTGTCCCTGTTGTAGGTACGCGGAGTGGATGCAATGCGGAAGTTGGCTACTGCCAAGCCCTGCGGGGTGAACCGCAGTTCAGGGTCCGCAACCAAGTTGCCAACGACGGTGATAGGAGTGTCGCCTTGTGCCATGTTCTTTCGTCCTTACCTTGAAACCTTGAATGAATGAGCGGGAATGGGTTGTCCTTGCACGAACCAGTCTATAGTCCGCCCCGGACACAAACCCTGAGCTGGGATTACCCGTTCACGTTCGGCGCTTACTTGCTATCGGTGCGCAGAACCTTGGTTCGCATAATGGTGTCGTTCAGGTTCAGACGGCGGTCGAGCTCCTGGACGGTCTCGGCTGCGCAGTCGAGGTTGACTACGACGTAGACGCCTTCTTCCTTCTTGTCGATGGGGTATGCAAGACGGCGCTTGCCCCATACATCGACGTTTTCCACCTTGCCGTTATCCTGGCGGACAATATCGAGGAACTTGTCCAGGGACGGGGCAACGGTGCGCTCATCCTGACTCGGGTCGAGAATGATCATTACTTCGTAGTGACGCACGGACCTCATCACCTCCTATGGTCGTTTCTATGGTTTCGGCCACCGTCCTTTAACGGTGGCAGGAGGGTCGTTGCGTCAAGCAACCTCACCAGCGTACCCCAGCAGCTCACCGCGAAGAAATCAGAATGCGGCGTATCTGCGGCGCTAGGAAACGTGCGGCGCTAACTAGTCGTCTTTGTCTACGTCGAGGACCAGACCCTGGGGGTCGATATCGATGTCGATCTCACCGGAGGCGATTTCCCAGAACCCGTCGTCTTCCCACCTGGTCTCCACACCGGGCTCATTATCGTTGGCGGCGGCGAGGGCACGCTCGACATCAGCTGCGCTGAGGCCTTCGTCAGCCATTTCAGACTCCGCCTCTGGGGTGTAACCAGTCACTTCCTTCGGCAGTTCACGACCAGCAGCGTCGTCACCATCATCGGCATCGTCTGCGTCGTCTGCGTCGTCCGCGTCATCATCGCCGGCTACGTCGTCTTGCTGAACTTGATCGTCGCCTTCGGTCTCAACCTCTTCGGCCACCGTGGATTCGGCTCCGGCGTCGGTACCGGTGGTGCCGTCGTCCGTCTCACCGCACGCAGTGAGCGCGGAGAGGGACAAAGCGGAGGCAGCGATGGCAGCGGAAACCCTCTTAATGTTCATGGTTTCCACCCTACAGAAGGTTTCTGGCAGTTAACTGCCAGCGTTGGGCGCTGCGATGAACACCGCCAGGAAGACCGGCACGAACGTCATGAAGATGAACGCCGCGAGACCTAAGGCGACAGAGAGCGCCATCGGCTTCTTCTTCACGACTGCGAAGAAACACCCTGCAAAGAGTCCGAACCCGATGAAGATCGAGCAGATTCCGAGGATTGTTGCGGTTCCCACGTCTTTTTCGCCTCCTCCCAGTCCGCGGGTGTGGTCAGCAGCGGGTCGCACCCGAAGTGGGCGTCGCGCACCTTGTCGCGGCGGCGACCGTACATCTGCATGACGGTGAGCACCATGATCGCGATGATCAGACCGTCGCGCGTGACCACAATGAGGTTGAGCATCCCACCGGGCAACCCGAGGTTGTCGGTGCCCATCATGTGCCACATGAGGATCGGCCAGACCAACATGTCCACCGTCATCCACGACAGCAACAGGCGCCAGTGGGGGAGTGCGAGCACTGCCGGAATGACAAGCCACAGCGAGTACTGGGGGCTCCACACCTTATTGAACAGCAGAAAGAAGCCAACGATGAGCACGAACAGTTCCGCGACGCGCGGAGTCTGTGGTGCCATTAATCCCGCGACGAGAACGAATAGACAGCCTGCTAGGAAAAGCACGAGGGTGACCGCGTTGAGGATCACCGGCGCGCCGTCGCCGGAATCGAAGCCGTTCCACCCGAAGGCGCGGGAGGCCACGGCGTAGATCGTGGTCCACTCCCAGCCGCGCTCGGTGTTCAGGCGCTGGAACTCGTGCCAGGCGTCGTAGTTGTACAGCATGATTGGCACGTTGACTACCAGCCACGACACCACCGTGGCTACCAGCATCTGCACGAACGGCATGGCCTTCTTCTTGCGTAGCGCAATGACCAGGTAGGCACCCAGCAGGAACAGCGGCCACATCTTGAACGCCGTGCCCAGCCCGATGAGCACTCCCGCCAGCCAGAACTTCTTGTTCCGGGCGGCCAGCAAGGCCCCGACCATGAACGCGATGGAGGGAATGTCCCAGTTGGTGAAGGCGTGCATGATGAGCAGGGGAGAGGCCACCACCAAAATGGTGTCCCAAATGCGGTTACCTGCCAGCTCGGCCACCATGCGGGCGGTGAAGACCCAGATGACCGCCATGACGAATGCGGTGACGTAGAAGTACCAACCGGAATCCGGCAGTGCCCAGCTGACCAGGGGATAGGTGTTGCGAGAGAGCCAGCCCATCGCGCCTTGGAACAGTCCGCCCAGTACAGGGTACTCCATGTACCGGGTGAGGTCGCCTTCCTGCCAGGAGTAGTCGTAAACGAATCCTGGCTGGTCAAGGCCGCGCCCGCCGTAGAGGGGAACGATGTCGTTGTAGCAGAAGGAGGTGTATTGGCGGTTGCCGTCCCAGTTGAGTTGCAGGGAGCCGTCGACAAGCTTGCCGCGCGCACAGTTGGACTTGCTCAGTGCACCGAGCGCCATGAAAACCCAGGCCACCGACATGATGGCACGCAGGGGTGTCCACCAACGCCCACGGCCAATCTGCGCGAAACGGCCCATGGGGCCGCCCAAGGTTTCCACGACCCCGCGCGCAACCGGCTCCGTTTTTCCGGGTTGCACGCGGTCAGCGGCGTTCGCCCACATAGCGCGACGCTTATCGACGCTCACCTCGCCCCCCATTACTGGACCAGTTCGTCGAGAATCTCACCCAAGCTCGGCGGTGGCTCCGGTGCCGGTTCTGGCGCTTGCGGCGGGGCCGGGGCCGGTGCCGGGGCAGGCGGCGGGGCCGATGCCGCCGGTGCTTGTGGCTCGGGTGCAGCGGACCGCTGCTGCGAAGGCTGGCTGTAGTTGTACGAGGTATCCTGGCTGGAGTAGCCCTTTTGTCCGCCGTAGGTGCCGCCGGAGTAGGGGTCAACTCCCCAATTGATTGGCTTGGCGTCGGGGAACTGGCCGTATTCTTTGCCGTCGAGCGCGCCGTCGAGCACGCCCTTCCAAATCTGGGCAGGGGCCTGCGCACCGAACATCGTGCCGCCGTAAGAGTTGTAGATGGCCGTGGTGTTGTCGGCTGTACCAACCCACACCGCGACGGAGAGTTCCGGGGTGCCGCCGACCATCCAGGCGTCCTTGGACAGGCCAGTGTTGCCCAGCTGGACGGTACCGGTCTTTGCCGCCGACGGGCGGCCGCCGGCCAGGGCCGCATGGGACCAGCCAGCGACCGGCTGCATCGCCTGGACGACGTTGTCTGCCACCTGGGAGTTCACGCGGCGTTCTTTGTACTCCGGATCAAACTCGTAGAGCACTTCGCCATCGGCGGAGGTGACTTGCTGGACGAAGTGCGTCGGGTGCCACACACCACGGTTAATCAGAGTGGACACACCCGTGGCCATGTCCAGAACGCGGGACTGGTACTGGCCCAGAATGATGCCGTCGAGTGGTTGCTCACCGTGCTCGGTCAACGTTTCCGGGACATTCGGCAGCTGGCGGGCGACACCCAGCGCGTGCGCCATTTCCTTGGTGTCGTTGGTGGTGTCGTCCAGGTCGGACTGAATGCGGATGAAAGAGGTGTTGTAGGAGTTCTTCAGCGCGTCAGCCATGGAGGTCATGCCGCCGCCACCGCCACCGGAGTTGGTGATGTAGGCGCTACCGACGGTGACGGGGGAGGAGTCGTACGGCGCCGACAGCGGGATGCCCTGCTGCAGCGCAGCCGCAAGACCGAAGATCTTGAATGTCGAACCGGTCTGCAGGCCAGCGTCGGCATAGTCCCAACCGGATGGATCGTCGCCACCATAGTAGCCGCGCACTTCACCGTTCTTCGGGTCGATCGCCACGACACCGGTACGGGCATCCTCCTGCAGCGTCGCCATTTGCGTCTCAGCCGTATCGAGGATCTGCTGCTGGACATGCGGGTCGATGGTGGTCTTGATCTGCAGGCCGCGGTTGGTCACGTCCGCCTCAGAAATACCGATCTGCTCGAGCTCCCTGATCACCTGGTTCTTGATCAGACCGTTCGGGCCGGTGGCCTCCGTGTAGGCGGAGTACGTCTCCGGGTCGCGCGTGTCCGGGAACTGGGCCCCGGCGCGTTCGTCCGCGCTGAGCCAGCCCTGATCCACCATGCCGTCGAGCACGTAGTCCCAGCGGTTCTGCGCCTCGTCCGGGTTGTTCCACGGGTCAAGCTGGCTGGGCAGCTGAATCAGGCCAGCAAGCAAAGCGCCCTCTTCGACCGACAGTTCTGCGGCTGGTTTGCTGAAGTAGGCGTGGGCGGCGGCTTCGATACCGTAGGCGTTGCGGCCGAAGTAAATGGTGTTCAGGTACCCGGTGAGGATCTCTTCCTTGGACCAGTTCCTGGTCATCTTGATGGAGTAGACCAGCTCATTGAACTTACGGGTATAAGAACGCTCATTACCCACGATGGTGTTCTTGACGTACTGCTGGGTGATTGTTGAACCACCACCAGCAGAGTCATTACCCGTCAGCTGGCCGAGCAAGGCGCGGCCGAAACCGGTGAAGGAGAATCCGGAGTTGTCCCAGAAGTCGCGGTCCTCAGCGGCGAAGACAGCGTTCTGCACATGCTCCGGCACTTGGTCCAACGCGATCTGCTCACGGTTGCCTTCCGGCGGGACAAGGCGGGCCAGCTCTTTCTGGCCGTCGTTGTAGAAGATGGTGGAGATCTGGGGGGTGTCAATCTCGCCCGGCTGAGGCAGGTCCGCCTTGGCGTAGTTGACACCGAAGATCGTCAGCGGCACAAGCAGAAGCAACACAACGGCCAACGCCAGGGCTGCCAGCCACTGCCCGCGGCGACGCTTCTTCTTGGTCACACGGGTGCTGGAGTCTTTCTCGGACGGCTTCGTGCCCGTCTTAGCGCCGGCCTTACTACTCGCCTTATCTGCCGTCGCCTTATCGGCCGACATCTTCTGCGTCGGCTTCTTGGGCTCCGGCTTCTTACCGGTGGATTCAGTGTCTCGTGCCAATGGGGTGTCCCTGCCTAATCTTTAAACCTCTAGGACAGGGTACTTGCTCAACCAACAAAACACCCAGTATCCCCCCGTCTTCATTCGCGATTCACAGCTCGGGGACGGCCTGGGATTCGGTCAGCAAGTGGTTCCAACCGCAGCGCTCGCAGACCTCCACGCGGTGAACGGTGACGGGGCCGACCTCTGCGACTATGCCGTCAATCTCATCAATACTGCGTGCTGTTCCGGAGCGGCGACCCACGTTATCCCCGTAAATCCACAGGACATCCCGCATCACTGCTTCGCAGATAGGACACGGTCGGGCAGAGTCGACTCCGTGGTGTCGGCCGGCGGCCTTGAGGAGAAAATCGGCGTCGCAAAGCTCCTCGCGCTGCACGCGACCAGCCTGAAAGTCGCGCAGCACCGCGCGCCGCTCCCACTCGTGCGAGACCTCTCCTTCGAAACGGAACATTACGCTGAGTTTATCCGTCCCCACCGGCGGCGAAAATGTGACAGAGACAACAACCTTGAGGACGATCGGATATTCGTTTGTTTGTACAACTACCTCTACACTCGAGCGCATGTCACAAATTAATCCCGAAGACGCCTATGCAATCGCAAAGGATGTCCGCCCTTTTCTCACCAAGCTTTACGTCGCTTATTTCCGCATTTCCGAGCAGTCTGACCTGACCGGGCCGCAGCTTTCCATTTTGGAACGGCTCATCGAGTCCGGCCCGATGCGCATTAGTCAGCTCGCCGCCGACGAGGGAATCCGCATGCCGACGGCATCGAATACCCTGCACCAGCTGGAACAGCGCAACCTCATCCATCGCGTGCGCGACGAGAACGACCGCCGCGGTGTGCGTGTGGAGATGACCGATACAGGCATTAAGGAATACGAGCGCGTCTCCGACGAGCGCGTGAAGTACGTCGCGGAGATGATTGGCACGCTTGACAACGAGCTGCTTCCGCTGCTCCAGCAAGCCTCGCGCATCCTGGGCCCATTGGCCGACAGCTACAACACCGGCAACGTCGAGTAGCCGAACAGGCGCAACGGCGCGCGACACCCCCTCGCAGACATGTAAAGTTAGGGAACCGTTAGTATTCCGTTAACGGTATCCCTTTCTTTCGCGCGCCATTATGAATCCTTTACCCCTCACTCCTGAGCTCCTAACCTCTGTCGGTCCGGAGCGCCCTTTGCGCATCGCTGTGGGCTGGGATCAATCCGGGGAAGAGGCGGTGCACTTCGCTGGCTGGCTTGCGCGCACCATGCCTGCACAGATCCGGGTGATTTCCACCGAGAAGCAGCCCTGGTCGCATCTGCGCAACAAGACCAGCAAGAAGTACAAGAAGTGGCTTAAAGAGATTGAGGAGAAGCGCAGCGGTGCAATCCGGGAAGCGCTCAAGGAACACGTCCCGCGCGGTGCGTGGGACGAGGACTACGCAGTATTCCGCGACGGCTCCCCGCGCTACGAGCTGCTCACGCAAGAGGTCGAGCGTTTTCACGCCGATCTTGTTCTAGTCGGTTCCAAACCGAAGGCAGCCAAAGGACGGTTCAAGGCCACGTCCACCGCGGACGCGCTCATGCACTCGTCGCCGGTCTCCGTCGGGTTGGCGCCGCGCGCGGTGAAGTTGTCGAAGAAGGGCATCACGCGGGTCAACTTCGCGTTCCTCGATGAGAACGATGAAGCCGCGAACACCGGCATTGCCAGCGCCGCCGCCATCGCGATGATCCTCGACGTCGATCTGCGCATCATGGCGTTCTCCCCGGAGGAAACCTACGACTACAACGAGCAGATCGCACCCCACCGCGCGTTTATCGACGAATGGAACGAGACATCCTTGGCCCTCCTCGACCGGGCCCGTGATGTCGTCTCGGACATGGCCGAGAAGCTCGGCGTGCAGGGCCTGAAGAACTTCGAAGTGGAAACCCGGGTCAGCGCCGGCGACGGCTGGGACACCGTGGTGGACTCGCAGAAGTGGAAGAAGGGCGACGTGCTCTTCCTCGCGTCCCGGCCGGCCACAACCAACTGTGTTTTCGCTGGTCCGCGCGCGACCGACTTCTTGGAGCACGCTCCCGTGCCCGTCGTGATTTTTCCGCAGCGCTAGCAGGGGAGTCTAGGGTGGAGGCTATGCCTAGTATCCCCTCTGACCGCCCGGACCACCCGGAGAATGACCTGCATGGAGCGGCCGACTACTACAACAAGGTGCGCCCGGAACCGCGCTCTTTCGATGAGCTTGCAAGCGAACCCGATCCCGCCCAGCTCAACGAGCGCAACCAGGCGTCCACCCGCCAAGCCATCTGGTTCGGTGTCGCAGCAGTTGCAGGCACGTTCCTGATTGCGGGGATTCTGGCGCTGATCTTCCGCCTCGTCGGCGGTCCGTTGTGCGAAGCGGGGGAGGCCACGTGGCTGTGTTCCCAAGCCGCCCGCACGTGGTGGGCCGCCCTGAGCTCCATCTACCCAGTCGTCGCTCTGCTCAGCTGCGCGGTGATCATGGTGCGCAAGCTCAACCGTTATGAGCGATGGATGCCGTGGATGGGCGTGTTCTGGCTACCGCTGGTCCCGTTCACCATGCTGTGGCTCACGGTGACGGTTGGCATGCTCGCCGCCGATTACGCGCCCTGAGAGCACTCCGCACAGTACGGGTTCTCCGCCCGGCACGCTTCGCAGCTCAAGTACTGCTGCCGGCACTCCGGCTCATTCGCGCAGTTGTAGTGCTGGTTCGTCGGCGCGCCGCAGTGCACGCAGTGGCCGAGCTGCACAAACTCCGGGTCATCGTCCGCACCCGCGCCGAACTCTGTGTGCATGCGCTTGTCGAACACGTAGAGCGAGCCTTCCCACAGACCCGAGTTTCCGTACTTCTCCCCGTAGCGCACGATGCCGCCGTCGATTTGGTAGACCTCTTCGAACCCGCGGTTCTTCATCAGCGACGAGAGGATTTCGCAGCGAATTCCGCCCGTGCAGTAGGACACGACTGGTTTGTCCTTCATCCAGTCGTATTTGCCTGACTCGAGCTCCGCGATGAAATCGTGGGTGGTCTCCACATCGGGCACGACAGCGCCTTTGAACTTGCCGATCTCCGCTTCGTACGCGTTGCGGCCGTCAAAGAACACGACATCGTCGCCACGCTTTTCGACGAGCTCATTGACCTCCTCCGGCTTCAAGTGCGTGCCTCCGCCGACGACCCCGTTGTCGTCGACACGCAATTCCTCGGGCACGCCGAAGGTGACAATTTCGTCGCGCACCTTGACCGACAGTTTGGGGAAGTCCTCCTTGCCGCCCTCGGACCACTTGAACTCGATGCCGCGGAAGTATTCCTTGGTTTTGCGGACGTACGCTTTGCACGCGTTGATGTCCCCGCCGACGGTGCCGTTGATGCCGTCAGGGGAGATGATGATCCGGCCGTTGAGGCCCAGCCCCTCGCACAGGTCGCGCTGCCAGAGCCGGATCGCCTCCGGGTCTGGGATCGGGCGGAACTGGTAGTAGAGCAGGATTTTGCTGGTCACACCACTAGTGTATGGAGTCAGCAGTGCAGGGAGAAATCACCCCGCCGGGTTATGTCGCCAGATCAGCTTCGTACCACAGCACAACGATCTGCGTCCTGTCACGCAGGTCCATGCGCGAGAGGATTCGCGAGACGGTCTTCTTCACACTGTCCGGCTGAATGGTGAGGTGCTCGGCGATCTCGGCATTGTTCATGCCCCGGGCAACGAGGCTAGCTACTTCAAACTCTCGCGCAGACAAGGCCTCAAACGCTTCTCGTGCTCGGGCTTGGCGGCCCTGCGTTGGCCTGTGCGGCCGCTGACGGACCAGCTCCGCAGTGATCCTGGGGGTGAGAATCGCGTCGCCGTGCGCCACTGCTGACACTGCTCGATGCAGCTCATCAGCCCGAACATCTTTCAGAAGGTAACCAGTCGCGCCCGCATCCAACGCGCCGAAAGCGTAGTCGTCCTCGTCGTAGGTCGTCATCACCAATACCTTGATCCCCGGGTAGTGGCTCGTGATCTGCCTTGTGGCCTCAATGCCGTTCATCACCGGCATCCTGATATCCATGAGAACGACATGGGGCAATCGCTTCCCCTCTGACCTGCATTCAGCCAACCATTCGATCGCTTCCTTCCCGTTCTCCACACAGGCAACGACCTCCATGTCCGGGAACCGGTCGACCATGAGGCTCAGCCCCATCCTCGCGGGCCGCTGATCATCGACTATGAGCACCCTCGTGCGCGTGGCGCTCATTGAAGATCACCGCCCTGAAGTGGAAGGGTGGCATGCACCCTCCATCCGTCCTCAGACCAGCCGGCATTGAAGGTTCCGCCTGCCTGCTGGACACGCTTCGCCAGACCCTCCAGCCCGACCCCCGGGGCATGGGGTGATGGCTGCTCGGTTCCATTGTCCGTGAGTGTCACCTCGACGCCGCGTGGAGTGGATGCGAAAGTGATGGCCACCGCTGTGGCACCCCGGGCATGTTGCATGACGTTCGTCAGGCTTTCTCGCACCACCCGATAAAGAGTGTCGTGAATGCGTCGATCCTCGGGACGCGGTCCTTCTTCCGTCACCGAAATGTCCAAGCCAGTGGAACGAACGTTGTCGATCAGTTGGGATATGTCCTCCCACGTTCGCGCGCTTTCCTGCGCATGCAGCACGTCATGTTCTGCGGTTCCTGCGGACTTGATGGCACGGATAGCAGTCCGTGTTTCCCCGAGTGCTTCCCGAGCTAACTCGTTGACCAGATCTACAACCCCATCGACTTGCTCGTTCCCGGACTGGTTCGAGATTCCTTCGGCGAGAGTGATGATGCCCGTGAGGTTGTGGCCCACGCTGTCGTGCAGATTGGAGGCCACCTGAGACACCGATTCGGCTTTTCGCTGTCTCGCGGCAGCCTCGCGTTCGCGTTGTTCGGCTGCGAGGCGCCTGTCCCGCTCGGCCACTGAATTCAATCGCCCACGCGCGTACGCCGCCAGTGCTACCGCAATACCCAGGTGCAGTAGGACAAGCACCGTTGCTTCGAGTTGAGGGCCGCGCCCAGAGTGCACCCCAGAAGAGCTGACGAGTGAACTAGCCACAGCCATCATGATCCCGATGAGCGCATTGCGCGGCCTATCCCTCAGCACAACGCTTGCCACACAGATTAGAAACGGGACCAACGAATACGCTCCGGAACCAGCTGGTGTCTCTCCAAGAGCGAACATCACCGACTGCCCCGCGAGCGCATACAGCGGCCAGCGGCGCCGCGACAGAAGAAGTGCGAACTGCACGGCGGTCACCAGCGCCCAGATCGCCCATGAGTCGAAGAAGGGCTTTCCGAACACGGTCAGCATGAGCTGGAAACCCAAACCGGCCAGTGCACCCAGCCACAGCGTCTCGGTAGAAGAGTGCCACGCCTCCAGGAGCTTGTCCATAAAAGTCCTGGGGGACTTCAGTTCATTCCTATTTGCGTCGTTCACAAACATGGCTTTCTCGGGCATTGCTGGATCGTAGGGTTCCCGACTAACTCGCGCTGACCAACCGCTTGCGTGTCAACAGGATGAACACCCCTGACCACACTAACGCGATGAGCACCTTCAACAGCACCATCACCGGCATTGAGGTCCCTGCTTCACGCACCAACGCAGTGGAAATGAGCTGGGTGGTCGGAAGCATCGATTCGATCGTGGTGGAGGAGGAGACGGCCACTTGCTCAAAGACCGCCAACGCCATGGAGGTCACGGTGAGCGCTATCCCGGCCGAGATCGTGCTGGCTGTGCCACGTAGGAATGTGCTGACCCACATGTAGAAGCTTCCTACCGCGAACACGCCGAAGGCGGTCGCCGCGGCGTAAACAACGAGGTTGCCGAACTGCGGAATCGAACTGTACCCCTGCCAGAACCCGAACGTGAGAATGACAACGATGTGGATGGCGGCGAGGATGACGCTGATCAGGCCTAGAGCCGCCACTTTTTCCCTCAAGAGTAAGGATGCCCCGCGCGGTTGACTGCGCAACCACTGCACGTTTCCACGTTGGTGCTCAGGGGCCATGACCAGCGCTGCACAGCTGGCGACGAGAATGGGTAGCAAGATGCCGAAGTAGAGCCCGCCAAGGTTGCTCCACACTGAGGTCACCGCAGATGAAGGATCATCCTGCCACATCGTGTCGGGGACCATGTGCTGTCCGAAGATGACGGCGCCGACGAAGAGAAGACCTGTCGCAGCCACGACGATGAGGGCGTTGGGTGATTTCTTGAGTCCGATCAGGCTGTTAGTCATTGTGAACCCTCCTCGGGAAGAACGCGATTGAGACGGCACAGACGATGACCGTGACAGTGCGCACGATGATGGGCAATGCGACGGAGAAAGATACGTCATAAACGCCGTCCTGGTTGATCCTCGCCGGGGTCAATGCGCCTGCGAAAGTGAATGGTGTGAGTGCCGCTGCGTGTTGCGGCAAGAAGTGCCCGGCTGACCCCAGCAATGCCCCGCCGAGCGACAAAGCCAGGACAAGTCCCTGTCCCCGTTTCCTCAACGCGATGTTGAGGAATGCGGGCACGAGGCAGACGATTTCCGCTGCCAGCGCGAAGAGCACGATGACCAAGGAGTTCCCAGGGGGAGTCATCCCTACGGCGTGCCCGGCAACGACCGTGCTCACGGTGATGGCCAGCAGTCCGCTGAACCCCGCGGCCAGGGCCCACAGTGCCTTCGCAAACCCGATTTCCGGCAGCGCGATGCCGAGGCTTTGCGCACGGGACGTCATATTCGTGTTCTTGTCTTCACCGACCAGGATGAGAACGCTCGAGCCGATGAGCAGCGGCAGCATGAGTCCGCCGAGCTGAACCAGGTTGATTATCGCAGCCCGATCGTCCGAACCGGAGTTGAACATGATCGCGACGCCCCACAACCCGAACAGCGCCACAACACCTAATGGCAGCAGCACGCTCGGTTTGCGCCGGTACTTCGACGGTTCCAGACCTGCCATCTGAAACGCCTTGGGGGTGACCCCCACGCTCTTCATCGCAGACA
Source organism: Corynebacterium sp. CCUG 71335 (assembly GCF_024454075.1). Classification (NCBI taxonomy): domain Bacteria; kingdom Bacillati; phylum Actinomycetota; class Actinomycetes; order Mycobacteriales; family Corynebacteriaceae; genus Corynebacterium; species Corynebacterium sp. CCUG 71335. The sequence goes on along the minus strand of NZ_JAGPYY010000002.1, from coordinate 228,382 downwards.
TTATTTGCTCCCCACCTCGACATAGTCTTCCTCGGTGATCTCAAGGAAGGAGTCCTCCAACGTCCGCTCATTCACGCTGACCGACGCGATCTGCACACTCTGCCCAACGAGCCAGCTGACTAGCTGAGCAGTCTGGCTACGGCCGTGGTACGGCAAAGAGAAGCGCTCATGCGTGACAGCAGTGAAGGGGATGTTGCCCAGCGATAACACCTCGGTCGTCGCGGCACCGTCCATCGTGTCGAGGAGCAAGGATGGCGTGCCAGAAAGGTCGTGCAGATTGCCTTCGTAGCGCATGCGTCCTTGGTGGATGATCCCCACCGTGTCGGCGAGCTGCTCAATTTCCGAAAGAATGTGGCTGGAAACAACGACAGTCTTTCCGAGCTCTCTGGAGAAATAGCGGATGAGGTTGCGCATTTCCCGGATTCCTTCCGGGTCTAGGCCGTTCGTTGGCTCGTCGAGAAGCAGAAGCTGAGGGTCGCCGACAAGCGCAAGCGCAATGCCGAGCCGCTGCTTCATCCCCAGCGAGTATTCTCCCGCTTTCTTGTTGGCTGCTTGCGAGCTCAGACCAACGAGGTCGAGAAGCTGGGTGTCCTGCGCCGTACTTTCCCGAAGTTTGCTGATGTAGCGGATATTTTCTGCCCCAGTGAGGTTCGGGTAGAAGGAAGGTTCTTCAATCAAACTTCCCACGCGGTCAAGGTACGACGCTGCGCCTGGGTCGATGATCCTGCCTTGAAAAGCAATCTGTCCCGATGCCGGTTTCAGAAGCCCGAGCAGAATCTTCATGACGGTGCTCTTACCAGCACCGTTTCTGCCAAGGAACCCATAGACCTGCCCGTGCGGGACTCTCATGGTCAGATCCTGGATGACTGGCGTATCGCCGTAGGAATAGTTCAAACCCGCTGCTTCCAGCTCGAAGGGCGTACTCATGTCCTGCCACCTGCCTTTTCCTCTCGTCGGATGCGGTTTCCACTTCCGACGATTCCAGCGGTGCAGAGGATGCGACAGAGAAAACGCGAGATTGTCCCCTCAGGGGGACAGGCATGTTAACGCCGGTGGTACAGGGCTTTGCGCCAGTACTCCGGCTCCGTTGTCGCCAGCACACCGAGTGAGCGGAAGATCCCCTCATCCACCGAGCCCAGGATGGTGGTGATGTGGGCATCGCAACCGCGCAGCGACTGCAGCTGCTCCAGCGCGAGCCGGGCGTTGTCGTCTTCCGAGGCGGAAGCGGACAGCGCGATGAGCACCTCGTCAGTGTGCAGGCGAGGGTTGCGCGAGCCAAGGTACGTCGTCTTCAGCGTCTGGATCGGCTCGATCGAGTCGGGGGAGAGCAGGTGCACTTCGTCGTCAATGCCGGCGAGCTTTTTCAGGGCGTTGAGCAGCACGGCTGCCGATGGTCCGAGCAGGTCAGAGGTCTTGCCGGTGACGATGGAACCGTCGGGAAGCTCCAGCGCCGCGCCGGGATTGCCCGTGGTGTCAGCAATCGCGAGCGCCGGGCCGACGACCGGGCGGTCTTCCACAGTCAGCCCTGCCTTGCGCATGACATTCGCGGCGCGCTCCGGCACGTTCTCAGCCACATCACCCCGGCGCGCGTCGACCTGAGCGGCAAGGAAGCGACGGATGATCTCCTGGTTGGCGGCGTACCGGCAGGCGGCGTCGTCGGAGATGCCGTAGCCTGCCATGTTCACGCCCATGTCGGTGGGGGACTGGTACGGCTGCGTCCCCGTCGCCTCGAGCAGCAACGCTTTGAGCAGAGGGAACGCGTCAACATCACGGTTGTAGCTGGAAACCTGCTCACCGTACGCGGCCAGGTGGTACTGGTCGATGACGTTGATGTCGTCGAGGTCGACCGTCGCTGCCTCATAGGCCAGGTTGATCGGGTGCTCGAGCGGCAGATTCCAGATAGGGAATGTCTCGAACTTTGCGTAGCCAGCGGAAATGCCGCGCCTGTTGTCGGCATACACCTGGCTGAGGCAGGTGGCCATCTTGCCAGATCCCGGGCCCGGCGCGGTCATGACCACCACGTCGCGGGTGGTCTCCACGTAGTCGTTGCGGCCGAAGCCCTCCTCCGAGACGATCCGCGAAATGTCATTCGGGTACCCGGGAATCACGCGGTGCAGATTGACCGTCAACCCCAGTTTCTCCAGCTTGTCCCGGAAGGCATCGGCTTGGTCAGGGCCGCTTTCGTACTGGGTGATCACGACGTTGTCCACGAGGAAGTTGCGCTCGCGGAAGCCGTCGATAAGCCTTAAAACCTCGTCCTCGTAGGTGATGCCGATGTCCGCGCGGACCTTCTGCCGGACCAGGTCAGGCGCGGCGACGCAGACGACGATCTCCACTTCGTCCTTGATCGCTTCGAGCATGGCGATCTTGTTGTCCGGGGTGAACCCGGGCAGGACGCGGGAGGCATGGTGGTCGTCGAAAAGCTTGCCGCCCATCTCGAGGTAGAGCTTTCCGCCGATTGCTTCACGACGCTTCGAAATCTGCTCCGACTGCATCGCAATGTACTTGTCGCGGTCGAATCCGACTGTGTACCCCATGTGCCCTCCTTAGCGCCGCACCCTAAAGACAATACATAGAGCCCTGGGGAATCTTGTTCACGCAAGCCGAGTGAATACAATGTATTCATGGCCACGATGACAATCCGCATGAACGCAGAGGACGCCGAGCTGGTCCGCAAGTTCGCGAGCTTCTCCGGCGTCACGATCTCCGATTTCGCCCGCTCCGCCATTCTTGAAAAGATCGAAGATACTTATGACCTGCAGGAACTACGTGAGGCGATCGCCGACGATTCCGGCGAGCGCTTCACCATCGACGACGTGCTCACCGAGCTGCGCTAACGCTTCAAATGTCCTACAAAGTCGAACTCACCGCCAAGGCCCGTAAACAGCTCAAGAAGATGGACCGATTCGACGCCCGAATTCTTGCTACCTGGATCAAAAACAACCTCGACGGCTGCGCTGACCCGCGCGCATTCGGCAAATCATTGACAGCGAACCGCTCCGGGGAATGGCGCTACCGAGTTGGCTCTTACCGGATTCTCGCACTCATTAAGGACGAAACAGTCACCATTGAGGTCTTCACCGTCGGCCACAGAAGCGTGGTCTACGGAGACTAGAACGCCGCCACCGAAACGGTAGCGGCGCTAGCAATCGGATCTAGACCCGATTAATCAACCCCGTGGGCGGCCTTGAACTCGCGGCGCTTCGCGTGCAGGATCGGCTCGGTGTAGCCAGCCGGGGACTCGGTGCCCTTGAAGATCAGGTCCTTCGCGGCCTGGAAGCCGATAGAAGCGTCGTAATCGGCGGCCATCGGCAGGTAGTTGGCGTCCCCGGCGTTCTGCTCGTCGACCTTCTTCGCCATGCGCTCGAGAGACTCCACGACCTGTTCCTCGGTGATGACACCGTGGACCAGCCAGTTCGCAAGGAGCTGGGAAGAAATGCGCAGGGTGGCGCGGTCCTCCATGAGGTCCACGTCGTGGATGTCCGGCACCTTCGAGCAACCGACGCCCTGCTCAACCCAGCGGACCACGTAGCCCAGGATGGACTGGCAGTTGTTGTCCAGCTCCTGCTGCTTCTCCTCGTCGGACCAGGTGTCGCCGCCCGTGTTGACCGGAACGGTAAGCAGGTCAGCGTAGGCGTCGCGGCGGCCAGCGGCGCGCAGCTCGTCCTGCACCTCGTGGACATTGACCTGGTGGTAGTGGGTAGCGTGCAGGGTCGCACCGGTCGGGGAGGGGACCCAAGCGGTGTTGGCACCCTCGCGCGGCTGGCCGATCTTCTTCTCCAGCATCGCGGCCATATGCTCGGTCTCTGCCCACATGCCCTTACCGATCTGTGCGCGGCCCGGCAGGTCATGCGCCAGACCTGCGTCGACGTTGTGGTTCTCGTACGCGAGCTTCCACGGCGCGGTCTGCAGGTCCGCCTTTCGGACCATCGGGCCGGCCTGCATGGAGGTGTGGATCTCATCGCCGGTGCGGTCCAGGAAGCCGGTGTTGATGAACACCAGGCGGTCCGCGGCCTCCATGATGCACGCGTCCAGGTTGACGGAGGTGCGGCGCTCCTCGTCCATGACACCGACCTTGACGGTGTTCTTCGGCAGGTTCAGGATCTCCTCGACGCGGTCGAAGATCTCGTTAGTGAAAGCGACCTCTTCCGGGCCGTGCTGCTTCGGCTTCACCACGTACACAGAACCCGTCCGGGAGTTACCGTGCGCGTTGTCCTTGCGCAGGCCCGGGATAGCGGAGGCAACAGTGATGATGCCGTCGAGCAGGCCCTCCGGGACTTCCTCGCCGTTAAAGAGAATGGCCGGGGTGGTCATCAGGTGGCCCACATTGCGGCACAGCATCATGGCGCGGCCGTGCAGGGTGGCCTCGGAGCCGTCCTTCGCGGTATAGGTCAGGTCGTCTTCCTGCTTGCGCTCGAAGGACTTGTCGCCCTTAGCGACAGTCTCAGAGATGTCGCCGCGGTTGAGACCGAACCAGGTCTGGTAAGCAGCGGCCTTGTCAGCACCGTCAACTGCGGCGGCAGAGTCCTCGAAGTCCATGATGGCGGTCACGGCGGACTCGAGCACGATGTCAGCAACACCAGCGCGGTCGGTCTTGCCCACCGGGTGCTCGCGGTCGAGCTGAATGATGATGTGCAGGCCATTGTGGCGCAGCACGATGCCGGTCGGAGCAGACTGCTCACCCTGGTAGCCGATGTATACCTCCGGCTCCTTCAGGGAGACCTCGTTGCCGTCAGCGGTGATCTTCAGTTCGCCGGACTCGGTGATTTCGTAGGAGTCGACCTCGGCGTGGGATGCGCCCTCGAGCGGCACAGCCTCATCGAGGAAGTTTCGGGACCACTCGATCACGCGGTCGCCGCGAACCGGGTTGTACCCCTTGCCTGGCTCGGCACCACCGTCGGTCGGGATGGCATCGGTGCCGTACAGCGCGTCGTAGAGCGAACCGTAGCGCGCGTTCGCGGCGTTGATGGCAAAGCGAGCATTCGTAATCGGCACCACCAGCTGCGGGCCGGCGACGTTAGCGAACTCGTCGTCGACGTTCTCGGTGCGGATTGCACCGTCAGTCGGCTGGTCGACGATGTAGCCGATGGAACGCAGGAACTCCTCGTGCTCCTTCGGGTCCGGCTGGCCCGGGTTCTCGCGGTAGTAGTCATCCATGGTGGCCTGCAGCTCGTCGCGGCGGGCCAGCAACGCCTTGTTCTTCGGAGCCAGGTCCGCGAAGTACTGCGCGACATCGGCCCAGAACTTCTCCGCGTCCAGGTTCGTTTCGGGCTTGATCTCCGGCAGCAGAGTGTCGTTGACAAAGTCATAGAGCGGGCGGGCCACCTGCAGGCCAGCTACCTCGACGCGCTCCGTGCGGTCCTCGAATTGCGGCGTAGTCATAGGGCAGAGATCCTTTCAGCCAAGTAGACAGAAGATGTATGGCACCAGTCTAGGTTGCCTTAAATTGTTGCGTGCGCATTATGCGAAACATTAAGTGATTGCTGTCACGCTACCCCCGAAATTGTTAGTCAAAAGTCGGACGACTGTCAGGCTGGTCGCGCACGTCGATAAGCAAAAAGCTCTCAAGCTGCGACTTTCCCGTCATCCTGACCCCCGAGCCACGCCGCTAACCAACGCAAACCACGCCCCGTATTGACGGACTAGTGAGCGGATGGTGATACTAGTCGTTGAACGCCAACAGCGTGGCTCACTTCACTTTCGCTGGGTGAGCGGCTTCAAACAACAGATCCCATAGAAAGGGGACAGGTATATGACCACCACAGGACAGGCTCGTACCGCTGAGGAAATCCAGAAGGATTGGGACGAGAACCCCCGCTGGAAGGGCATCACCCGCGACTACACCGCACAGCAGGTTGCTGACCTGCAGGGCAACGTCGTCGAGGAGCAGACCCTCGCTCGCCGCGGTGCTGAGATCCTTTGGGACGGCATCACCAAGGGCGACGGCTCCTACATCCACGCCCTGGGTGCCCTGACCGGTAACCAGGCCGTTCAGCAGGTCCGTGCAGGCCTGCAGGCTGTGTACCTCTCCGGCTGGCAGGTCGCAGGTGACGCCAACCTCTCCGGCAACACCTACCCGGACCAGTCCCTGTACCCGGCTAACTCCGTGCCGAACGTTGTCCGCCGCATTAACAACGCCCTGACCCGCGCTGACCAGATCTCCCGCGTCGAGGGCGACACCTCCGTGGACAACTGGCTCGTCCCGATCGTCGCTGACGGTGAGGCTGGCTTCGGTGGCGCACTGAACGTTTACGAGCTGCAGCGCGCAATGATCCAGGCTGGTGCCGCTGGTACCCACTGGGAGGACCAGCTCGCTTCCGAGAAGAAGTGCGGCCACCTGGGCGGCAAGGTCCTCATCCCGACCCAGCAGCACATCCGCACTCTGTCCTCCGCTCGCTTGGCTGCAGACGTTCTCAACGTCCCGACTGTTGTCATCGGCCGCACCGACGCTGAGGCTGCAACCCTGCTGACCTCCGACGTCGACGAGCGCGACGCGAAGTTCCTCACCGGCGAGCGTTCCGCTGAGGGCTACTACTACGTCCAGAACGGCGTTGAGCCCTGCATCGCGCGCGCAAAGTCCTACGCTCCGTACGCTGACCTGATCTGGATGGAGACCGGCACTCCGGACCTCGAGCTGGCGAAGAAGTTCGCTGACGGTGTCCACGAGGAGTTCCCGGACCAGCTGCTGGCCTACAACTGCTCCCCGTCCTTCAACTGGTCCTCCCACCTGGACGAGGAAGAGATTGCCAAGTTCCAGAAGGAGCTGGGCAAGATGGGCTTCACCTTCCAGTTCATCACCCTGGCTGGCTTCCACGCCCTCAACTACTCCATGTTCGACCTGGCCTACGGCTACGCTCGCGAGGGCATGCCGGCCTTCGTCGACCTGCAGAACCGCGAGTTCCAGGCAGCATCCGACCGCGGCTTCACCGCTGTGAAGCACCAGCGCGAGGTCGGTGCCGGCTACTTCGACCGCGTTGCCACCACCGTCGACCCGAACTCCTCCACCACCGCCCTGAAGGGCTCCACCGAGGAGGGCCAGTTCTAAGCTGAAAGCTTGAACGGACTGAACCCGCACTGCCGCTGCGCAGTGCGGGTTTGTCGTTGCGCGGGCGCGCTGCAAATGATGACAAACTCGGTTTCGATTTACTCACCCAAATCACCTTGACCTGCAAGGACAGTTCCAGACAGAAATCCGGTTTGTCATCTTTTGCAGGATGACACCGCGTAAACTCGTAAACCAGAACCCACCAAACCCGAAGGAGCATCCCGCCATGACTGACTCGAGCATCCAGTTCATTGCCACCGCTGACATCGCCGACATCCACGACAAGGATGTGCGCAGCTGCGACATCCAGTTCCGCAACTTCGGCGGGAGGATCGAGTTCTGCGGTGAGATCCACACGATTTCCTGCTTCCAAGACAACGGCTTGGTCAAGAAGACGCTGAACTCTCCCGGCGAGGGCAAGGTCCTCGTGGTGGACGGTCACGCGTCGATGCACACTGCTCTGATGGGCGACATGATCGCTGAGGCTGGCGTGAACAACGGCTGGGCCGGCGTGATCATCAACGGCCCGATCCGCGACTCCGCGGAGGTGGCCAAGATGGAGTTCGGCTGCAAGGCTCTGGGCACCAACCCGCGTAAGTCCAACAAGGACGGCGTCGGCGAGGAGAACATCGTGCTCCGCCTGGGCGGCATCGACTTCATCCCCGGCCAGTACGTCTACGCGGACTCAGACGGCGTCGTCGTTTCGGAGAACCCGGTGGAGCCCGAGTAAACTCCGCTCAATGCCCGAAGGTCACGTTCTCCACCGTCTCGCCCGCGAACTCAACGCGAATTTCCGCAGCGCCCCGGTGGAGGTGACCAGTCCGCAGGGGCGCTTCACGCAAGCATCGCTTATCGACGGCTCACGTCTCACCCGCGCCACCGCCCACGGCAAGCACCTGTTCATTCACTTCGAGAATGAACAGCAGCCGATCGGACTCGAGCACGTGGTCTACATTCACCTGGGCCTGATCGGCTCGTTGCGTTTCGAGCCCGCCGAGGACAACTGGGGCCAGATCCGTCTCCACATCTCCAACGGTACGATTGCCGCTAACCTGCGCGGACCGCAGTTCTGCAAGCTGCTCACCGACGATGAGGTCGACGCGATCATCGCCCGGTCTGGCTTCGATCCGATTGTGGAGGCGACCCCTCCGGACGCGCTCTACGCGAAAATCCACCGATCGAAGCGCTCCATCGGTTCGCTTTTGATGGACCAGAAGCTCTTCGCCGGTGTGGGCAATATCTACCGCGCGGAGGTGCTCTTCCGGCAAGGCATCGATCCGACGGTCCCCGGGACACTACTGAGCCGCGCTCAGTTCGACGCGATCTGGACCGATCTTGTAGAGCTCATGGCCTACGGTGTCGACAACGGGCGCATCGACACCGTCCGCCCCGACCACACCCCGGAGACCATGGGGCGCGACCCGCGCAAGGACGACCATGGCGGAGAGGTCTACGTCTACCGCCGGGCGGGCGACCCGTGCTACATCTGCGGCACACCGATCGAGATGAAGGTGAGCGAGGGCCGGAAACTCTACTGGTGCCCGGGCTGCCAGTAACTTAGAAACCGGTCTTGAACTGCGTCACCACTGGTGCTAGCGTCGGTTTCATGAGGCTCACGATCCGGCTCGATGAAGAGGTGTACACCGCCGCCCGCGCTATTGCAGCTGAGAAAGGCACCAGCGTGGGTGAAGCGGTCAATGATCTTGCACGCGCCGGATTGCCCCGAAGAGATAGTGCAGTGGACTATATCCCCATGTCGCAGCCGATGGGAATGAAGGTCGAGTGCATCAAAGTTAGTGAGATCTTGGATCTGGAAGATCGCGAAAGACTCGGCCGGCGCGTGCAATGATCATCGACGCAAACGTGCTTATCTACGCGTCTGATGAGAACGCGACGCATTTCGCTGAAGCCTCGTCATGGCTTGATAGTGCTCTGCGCGGCACTGAACGGGTCGGCTTCCCGTGGATTTGCTTGCTGGCGTTTCAAAGGATCACCACGAACCCTGCACTGTTCGCTATGCCGCTCACACCTTCTCGCGCGAGTGACTACATCGAGAACTGGTTGAAACACCCGAACTCCTGGGTGCCCCAACCTGGTCCGCAGCACGCGAGTATCCTGCGCACCCTCACCGTCGACAGTGACGCCCGTGGGACCCTTGTCACCGATGCTCATCTTGCCGCTCTCGCTATCGAGCACGGCACCTCCATCTGCTCTTTCGATAGCGACTTTGCTCGCTTTCAGGGCCTGCGTTGGTTTTCTCCACTCGACGCGCAAGACACGTAACGCACCTACGCTGGGGTGCATGCTGCACGCTTACACAGCCGAACAGATCCGCGCGGCAGAGCGCCCGCTGCTCGACGCGCAACGCGAACCCGACGAACTCATGAAATCGGCGGCCCACGCCGTCTTCCTGGCGGCAGAAACCATGCTGACCTGGCCGGACTTCTTGGAACACTACCGCGAGAACCCCCGCATTTTGCTCTTGGTGGGCAAGGGCGGCAACGGCGGCGACGCTCTCTACGCCGGTGCTGAACTGGCACTTGCCGGCCACACAGTAGATGCATGGCTGGCGTGGGGGAGCGCCCACGAACCTGCCTTGGAGGCCTTCCGCAACGCCGGCGGCACCGTCCTTGATAGTGCCCCGATGCAGGAGCAGAACTACCGCCTCGCCATCGACGGGCTCACTGGCCTCGGTGGCGCGGGCAGCCTGGGCGAGGAAGTCAAGCAGGTGCTCGACCACCTCACCGACTGGTACGCCCACGTGTTGGCGGTCGACGTGCCCTCGGGCATTGACGCGGATACGGGAGAGAAGGGCGAGGTCCACGTCATCGCCGACGCGACAGTCACGTTCGGCGGATGGCGCCGCGCGCACGGTCTCGCCCCGGAGTGCGGCATCCAGCTGCTCGCCCACCCGCACATTCATGACGGCCGCACGATCGCCGATGAACTTCGCGTTTGGGAGAGCGACACCCTCCTCTTCCGCTCCGTGCCGGGTGAGCTCCAGACCCCTGACGCGCTCGATCCGCTCCGCCCCGACAATGAGCCAGATACGGAACCGCGCCCGGGCGATGACAAGTACACCGGCGGTGTCGTCGGTATCCGCGCTGGTAGCGGTACTTATCCCGGCGCGGCGATCCTCGCCACTATTGGCGCTGTCAATGCGACACCGGCGATGGTTCGTTACGCCGGGCCTCAGGCGTTGGAGGTGGTGCGGGCGCTGCCGGAGGTCGTCGTCACGCACAAGCTCGAAGACGCCGGGCGCGTGCAGGCGTGGGTGTTCGGCCCGGGTGTTGGCACAGATTCCGCGGCCAGCAGCGAGCTCGCGCTGCTTCTCGGACGTGAGGAGCCGTTGCTTATCGACGCCGACGGCCTCACCCTCCTGACCCGCGACCCAGAACTACGCGACCTGCTGGAACAGAGAGAGGCAGAAACAGTGCTCACCCCGCACGACGGAGAGTTCGAGCGGCTGCGGGACGCGCTCGGAATCGCACCCGCTGACCGGCTCACCGAGACCAAAGCTCTTGCAACAACGTTGAACTGCGCTGTTGTGCGGAAAGGGCGGAGCACCATCGTCGCCAACCCGGAGCAGGACCACGCCATCGTTGTGGACTGCGGAACGTCGTGGGCGGCCACACCTGGATCAGGTGACGTGCTGGCCGGGCTGATGGGTGCACGGATGGCCCGCGACGGCATGCTCGGCATCTACCAATCGGTCACTGTTCACGCGGTGGCGGCGTGGATCTCGGCGCAGACGGAGTACGGGGCAGGGCCGACGCATGCGTCGACAATTGCGCAGGCAATACCCGCCGCGACTGCGAACCTCAACGTGCTACAAGGAGTTCCCGCCGGTTACCGGGCCAGGCGATGGTCATAAGCGAGAAGACGACCGGTACACCGGGTACGCAAATGAGCAGGTACCACGGCCATGGACCGAACCAGTGCAGCGGGGACCAGCCGCGCGGGTGGCCGGCACTGAAGAAGTAGTTGCCGCCGGTGAGCTTGTTCACCACGCCGGAGACGCCTGCCCACGCCATGGTGATGCCCGAAACCACCCGCCAGTCCTTCCATGACGGCCGGTAGCCCAGCCCGAAGGTGAGCACGACGGGCACGATTGTCGCCGCGAGGTGGAAGTACCAGTAGCCGAGCTCTTGCAGGCGCCAGTTGTCCTGCACGTACGCCATGTCCGGGAAGAAGATGGCCATCGGGTTGAGGAAGAAGCCCCAGTAGTATGACAGCGCTGTTGCTGTCGGGTTTTCGGTCCCCAAGGCCAGCGGCGTGATGTAGCGCAGCAGGTCGGTGACATGGAACGGAGCTGTCTCGTCCCACACGATGCGTGACGGACTGAGCACCCACACGAAGTACGCCGTGGAGATCAGCAGCATGATGGCGGAGGCCACCTTGCGAGAGGCCTTCACCACTGAGCCGGGAAGCTTCTTCACAGCCATGACCAGGATGCCGCAGAGGAAGATGAACAGCACCAGAATCGACAGGTGCTTCCGGTCGTACTGTGTGATCGTGGGGTACGACTGGCCTGTGTGGCGCGACTCCCAGTCTGGCGGCTGAATCGGCATGTTTAACGTTCTACCACCAAGTGTGGGGCTGAAAACATTGAACTGCGAAATTTATGGGAGAGGTTTAGCGTGGCCCTGTGCAACAACAATTTCCCGTGCTTCCGCTGTCGACGATGGGCTTCGCTGCCTTCGTGTACGTCACCTTCGAGATGTTCGCCGTCGGCCTCATCAGCCCGATGGCGGAGGACCTAGGGGTCACCGAGGGCCAAATCGGGCTGCTCATGACTGTGTACGCGGGTCTCGTCGCGGTGGTCACCATTCCGCTCATGGAAATCACCCGCAAACTGGACAGAAAACCAGTGTTCATGGCCACGCTGATCTGTCTGCTCGCCGGCATCGCGCTGCAGGCCACCGCGGCGAACTATTGGATGCTTGTCGCCGGGCGCGTGTGCGCTGCCTTCACGCACGGGTTGTTCTGGTCTCTCGTCAACCCCATGGCGGCCCGGCTCGCACCGAAGGGGATGACCGGCCGCGCGATAGGCGTTGTGTCGCTGGGTTCGACGATGGCACTGGTCATGGGCTCGCCGCTGACCACTCTCGTCGGCGGTGCGATCGGGTGGCGCAACGCTACCTGGCTGCTCGGAGTGCTTGTCGCAGGCTCGTTCGCGGCGCTGCTGTTCTTCCTGCCGTCCATGCCCGCCATCCCGCCCGCAGGCAAAAGCGGGGAAGCCAACCAGAAATCTGCGCTACCTGCCCTCGTGCTCTATTTAACGCTGGTGATCACGGCGCTGTTCTGCTCCTACACCTACCTGGGCCTGTTCGTCGAGCGCACGATCGGCGAGACCTTCGTGGCGCTCGGGCTCGCCGGTTACGGCCTCTTCGGCATCGCCGGTGTTCTTTCTGCGGGCCGCCGCTCCGACCGCCGCATGATCCGCATGAACTTCATCTTCTCGGGTCTCATTGTCGTTGCGGGCATCCTCGGTGCGCTCGCCCTGGGGCTGATCAGTGCTTCCCCCGCCCTCGCCCTCATCCCCGCCCTCCTCGTCGTCGTCTTTCTCGGTACTGCTGGCGGTGGGTTGCCTACTGCAGCGACGACAATCTTCCTCTTTGCGGGGGAGGACAACCAGAACCGCGCATCGTCTATCTACGTGGTCACGTTCCAAGTGGGCATTGCCAGCGGTTCGGCCGTGGGTGCCATCCCAGTGGATGCCGGGTTCTTCCCGGGCACCCTTCTAATCACCGCAGTGCTCGGCGCACTCGCAATGGCTGAACTCAGTTTGCGAGCTCGCCCGATCCTGCGCTAACACAGGTACCCTGAACTGCATGACGAGCATGGAATACGACAACGCCGCCGAGGTCGAGGTGCGCTCCCTGCCGCTTGCCATCGGGCCGTGGCGAGTGTCCCGCCCGGGAAAGACCAACAACCAGACCTTCACCTGGCTTTTTTCAGGCGAGGGTTCGGGGGACAACGGAGCTTTGTTCTCCGGCGCGCAGGACTTCACCCGCCGCGGCATCCAGCTCGCACTAGCACTGCCCGAGGATGAGCGTGCCCCGCGCCGTTTCGACAGCTTCGTCCCTGAACCGTTCACACTACTGAGCTTCTCCGGCAAGTCTGCAGGTGAAGCGCGCGTCTTCGTCGGCTCGCTTTTCGGACAAGACAGCCCCGTCGAGACCGCCTACCCGGCGGTCGGTGCCGAACTGCGCATCTACCCGGGTGCTGAGTTCGTGTTCATGGTCACCCCAGAGTTCGAGCACGCTGTCCTTGCTCTGTCGGACGGCCTTGTACTCGAGAACATTCCTTTGGAACCATCCACGATTGGTTGCACCCAGGACGGCGTGAAGACGCTCCACATCGTCAACGATTCCGATGAATCTGCGCTGGCTATCTTGCTTGGTGGGGATCCCCAATGATTGTCACGCTGTCCATGACGGTACAGGGTTCGCGCCCCGAAATCACGCGCGTCCTGAACGTCGAGGACGCTATTGACCTTTCCGGCATGGCCGCGCTCATTGATGCGGCATTCGGCTTCAGCGGCACGTCCGACCATTTCTTCGCCAGCGAGGACGGTGGCTCCCGCACCCTTTACACCGATGAACCGACCGACGGGGAACTGAGCGAGCACACCCTCACCGTCGCCGACATCGACGGCATGACGTACTTCTATGACCCAGCCGCGACCTGGGCGGTCAGCATCGATGTGCTGGGCACCACCGACGTCGACATGCCCTCGCCCATGCTTGTCGACGCCTTAGGCCCCGACGTCCTCGAAGCCTGCGGCAGCCCGGACATGATGTCGGCCTTCCACACCGAGGCTCTCCGGCTCGCCGCCGGTCTCGAACCGGACCTGAAGGTATCACCCCTGCTCCTGAGCTTCATGCCGGTGATGAGTCCGGAGCGCTTGGTCGAACGTCTCTCGCACGCCCATCACCCGTCCGTCGCTGAGCGCATCGCATACACCGCGGAGAACCTCTTCCTCACCAACGACGATGAGCTCATGGATGACCCCCGCGCCCCTGAGATCATCGAGGGGTTCGATTCCTTCGTGCAGTCCCGCCCTGACCTGCAGCAGATCCTCGACTTAGACCCCAATCCGGAGCGCAACCCCACCCTCATTGCCGCCATGTCGGAGTTCTTCGCCGACCAGGCGAGCGAACTGACGGAAGAGCCAGACGATGGGACCGACACCGACAGCGACGAGCGGGACGAGAAGGACTAAGCCTGTACCACTAGGTGTAGGCCCAGCCCGCCGAGCACAGTCATTCCTAGGGTGATGGTGAGGACGCCGAACACGTTGGCGTCGATACGCTCGTGGCTCAATCCCTCGGCCTCCGCACGATACTCGGCGCGGTTGCGCACGATGATGGCCATAGCCAGGAGGGCGAGCAGCCCCATAGCTCCGAACACGAGCGCGGAATACGGCCGCGACCAGCGTAAAAGGGTGAGCGAGCAGACTGCCATGGCCAACGCCGTGCGGGTCCACGACATCGCTGTGCGTTCGGGTTGGAGCCCTTCGTCTGCGACGGGGATGGGGGAAGGGGCCATCAGAACAGCCCGATCAGCACGACCAAGCTGGCCAACGCGATGCCGACTCCGAGCAGCGGAACCACCGCAGGCGCCGGCAACGGTTTCTTGTGGCGCAGCGCCCGCTCCAAGTGGACCCAACGCACCGCGGAGCCCAGCGCGATGAGCAATCCGACGAGAATGAGCACGATGGCCGCGATCTGGCGCCACTCCTCGTCAATTCCCGGTAGCGCGAAGGCCTCCAGAGCGATACCGCCCGCGAGGAATGCGAGCGCCGTGCGGGTCCAGGCCAGGAATGTTCGCTCGTTGGCCAGCGTGAAGCGCGGATCAGGCTCGTCCCCGTCGGGAAACACGGTGCGCGTGAACCATCCGCGCTGGTCCGGGTTCTTCTCGCTCATGGTGTCCAGTGTAGGGCTACCCTGGGGCGCATGAGCACTCTTCTCATTACTGACAATGGCCCCGAAATCGTCGACACCACCCCCGAGCATGCAGGGGAGGGCGACACGCTGCTCACCGTGTCCCACTCTTCCGTCAATTACAAGGACGGCATGGCGCTCGCGGGCGACAAAGCCATCGTGCGCGAGCTACCCATCGTTCCGGGCATCGACGCAGTGGGCACGCTTGACGACGGCTCCCTGGTCACCGTCAACGGCTGGGGCATTGGCGAGAAGCGCAACGGCGGCTACACCGAGCAGCTGCGTATCGACGCCGACAAGATCACCCGCGTGCCTGAGCGTTTCGACGCGTGGACCGCCGCCGCCATCGGCACCGCCGGCTACACCGCCGCGCTGTCCGTTGTGGCCTACGAGCGTTTCTCCGCCCACAACAACCCGTCCGGCCCGGTCCTTGTCACGGGGGCGACCGGCGGTGTTGGCTCCATCGCCATTCAGCTCCTAGCCTCACGCGGACACGAGGTCGTCGCGGCTACCGGGCGTGTCGACGAGTACGGCGATTACCTCCGCGGCCTCGGCGCCGCTGACATCATCGACCGCTTTGAGCTCTCTGAGCAGGGCAAACCTCTGCAGAAGGCACGCTTTGCGGGTGCGATCGACTCTGTCGGGTCCACACCGTTGGCCAATGTTCTCGCTCAGACCAAGTGGGGCGGCGTTGTCACTGCCTGCGGCCTGGCAGCCGGCGCGGACCTGGAGACGACGGTCATGCCGTTCATTCTCCGCGGAGTGAACCTTGTCGGCATCAACTCCGTTGACTCCCCATCCGAGCACCGCGAGGAAGCCTGGAACCTGCTTGCGGAGTCCCTCGACACCGACAAGCTGGCCACCTACACCGAGACCGTTGATCTCGAAGGAGCTATCCAGGCTGGTGCTGACCTGTTGGAGGGTAACGCCCGCCACGGCCGTACCGTTGTGAAGATCTAAATCAGCATGGACTCGGGCCTAAAGGCGAGTTAAACTGATCACAAAGGTTCCACCCCGCTAAGAAGAGCCCCTCGGCTCTCCGTCTTGGACGGTAGGCGGGGTGGTCGCTACTTTGTGGGTCTCCGCCAGTACACGCGGTCTCCCTTCTGGAATAGATTGAAGTCATCCCAGTGGACGGCCTCTTTAAGGCGATCTTCCGTGGCAGAATCCTGACGCTCTAACGTTCGGTATGCAGCCCAGGAGAAGTAGTCCGCGATCTGCCCGTTCAGATCCTGCTTGACTGGGTGGAAAAGCACCCTGTACTTCACCCCAAGTTCGCCCAGGATCGGCTTGATTTTCTTCAAGAATGCGTTGCGTTTCTTACCCGTGAGCACCGAATCGAAGATCATGATTACTTGCTGATCCCCGTCATCCACTAAGGCTTTGCCCACCCAGCGCCCCATAGCTGCGCCGAAGAGGCGAAATAACTCGATCTCATTCTGAAGATTAGGAGCAGCAAAAGCCTTATTGATCCACACAGTGTGGACCCGTAGACCGTCAAGCCCACAAATCGTATCGACGACCCGCTTCCTTGTCCCTTTAGTGTTCTCCGTCGCGTGGAATTCTAGATCTTCGCTTCCCTCAGCCATCAGGTCATACTTCAATCGCTGCATGACAGACGCGGTGTAGACCGGATCACGCAGGCATACCGCGGACAACACGAAATGCTGCGAAGCCTTAGGGCCGAACTGCATATCCCCCGACTCGTCAATGAAAACGAAAAGAGTCGATGTGCTCGTACCTGAATCCATCAAACCTGCTTAATTTTCTCCGGATCTCCAAAGCTCTCACCGGCGAGGACGAGGGAGATGAACAGGAAAACGACACCGTACGCGAGACCGATCCAGACCTTGTGCAGCCGTGGGCCGAACCACTGGGCGATCTTCGCGCCGATGAACGCGCCGAGGGTGTTCATGAGGAAGTCATCAATATCGGAGTACCCTAGCCCGAAAACGTACTGCGACACCTCGATGAGCAGGCTGAACCCGGCACCGAAGAGAGTCGCGGTGAGCACCGGTCGGCGTGCACGTTCAAAAAGAATGAATGCGAGCACGCCAACCGGGACGAAGAACGCGATATTGCCTCCGTATCCGAAGAGCGGCCCGAAC
This sequence comes from Corynebacterium sp. CCUG 71335, assembly GCF_024454075.1. NCBI lineage: Bacteria > Bacillati > Actinomycetota > Actinomycetes > Mycobacteriales > Corynebacteriaceae > Corynebacterium > Corynebacterium sp. CCUG 71335. The sequence goes on along the minus strand of NZ_JAGPYY010000002.1, from coordinate 211,280 downwards.
CACGATTTCGCCTCAACCAGGTCCGAGAAGGGGACAAGCGAGACGCCCCTCCGCATCTGGTTCGCGGGATCCCAGAGGTACCCAATCCGAAAGAACGCCTTGAGCATGGTCAACGCAATGACCACGCCCGAATACGCTGCGAGCGCTCCGGCCGCTGCCCGGCGGCTTGTCACCGTCATTTCACCACGAGGTTGACCATTCGTCCTGGGACGACGATGGTTTTGACCACGTTCTTGCCGTCGATAAGCGATGCGACGCGCTCGTCCGCAACCGCGATCGCCTCGATGTCGTCCTTGGAGGCGTCGGTGGGGACGTCGACACGCGCGCGGACCTTGCCGTTGATCTGGACGGGGATCTCGACGGTGTCGTCGGTCAGCAAGCTCTCGTCGAATGTGGGGAAGGACTCGAACGTGATCGTGCCGGAGTGGCCGAGACGCGCCCACAGCTCTTCGGCGATGTGCGGCGCGAGCGGGGAGACCATCTGCACGAGCGGCTCCACCGTTTCACGTGAAACATTCGCACCGGATTTCTCGCGCGCCTTGGTCAGGTAGTTGACGTACTCGATGAGCTTCGCCACGACCGTGTTGTCGCGCAGGTTCGCGTAGTCGTCGCGGACACCGGCGATCGTGCGGTTGAGCTGTTTCGCGTCTTCGTCGGTCATGGGCTCATCGAAGACATCGACCTCACCGGTCTCTTCATCGACCACGAGTCGCCACAGGCGCTGCAGGAAGCGGTGCGAACCTACGACATCCTTCGTCGCCCACGGGCGGGAGGTGTCCAGCGGACCCATCGACATCTCATAAACACGCAGCGTATCGGCACCGAAATCGCGCGCGATCTCATCGGGAGCCACGGCATTCTTGAGGGACTTGCCCATCTTGCCGTACTCCTGCTTGACCTCTTCGCCCTGGTAGAAGAACTTTCCGTCCTTCTCCTCAACCTCAGCAGCCGGCACGTACACGCCACGTGAATCCGTGTAGGCGTAGGCCTGGATGTAGCCCTGGTTGTACAGGCGGCGGTACGGCTCCTTGGAGGTCACGTGGCCCAGGTCGTAGAGCACCTTGTGCCAGAAACGCGAGTACAGCAGGTGCAACACGGCGTGCTCAACACCGCCGACGTAGAGGTCCACACCACCCGGATCATTCTCACCGTGCTTGGACGGCTGCGGTCCGGCCCAGTAGCGCTCGTTCTCGATGTCGCACAGCGCCTCATCGTTCGTCGGGTCGATGTAGCGCAGCTGGTACCAGGACGACCCCGCCCACTGCGGCATGACGTTCGTGTCGCGAGTGTACTTCTGAGGGCCATTCCCAAGATCGAGCTCGACCTCGACCCACTCGGTCGCCTTCGCCAGTGGGGGAGAAGGCTCCGAATCAGCGTCATCCGGATCGAAGGAGACCGGGTTGTAATCCTCCACGTCCGGAAGCTCGACCGGCAGCATCGACTCCGGCAGCGCGTGCGCGACACCATTGTCGTCGTACACGATCGGGAACGGCTCACCCCAGTAGCGCTGACGAGCGAACAGCCAGTCACGCAACTTGTACTGGATGCGCTCAACACCAGAGCCCTGCTCAACCAACCAATCGATCGCCCTCTCAATCGACTCCGCCTTGCCCAAGCCGTTGAGGTCCAGCCCGGACTCATTGGCGGAGTTGATGTGCGGGCCGTCCTCGGTGAACGCAGCCTCCTCGATATTGCCGCCCTCGAGAACTGGGATGATCGGCAGGCCGAAGACGGTGGCGAATTCATAGTCGCGTTCATCGTGGGCCGGCACCGCCATGATGGCGCCGGTGCCGTAACCGGTGAGAACGTAATCCGCGATGAACACCGGCACCTGCTCGCCGTTGACCGGGTTCAGGGCATAGGAACCAAGGAAGACACCCGTCTTCTCTTTGTTCTCCTGTCGCTCCACGTCGGACTTCGCGGCGATGGCGCGCTTGTACGCTGCGACAGCCTCTGCAGGGGTTTGCTCTCCGTACGTCCAGCGGGAGTCCACGTTTGCGGGGTAGGAATTGGCCGTCAGTGCGTCGACAAGCTCATGCTCGGGTGCCAGCACCATGTACGTCGCACCGAACAGCGTGTCGGGGCGGGTGGTGAACACCTCCAGCGGGCCAGCCTCAGACTGGAACGCGACCTCCGCACCGCGCGAACGACCGATCCAGTTGCGCTGCATCGCCTTGACCTTGTCGGGCCAATCCAACAGCTCAAGGTCATCGAGCAGGCGGTCCGAGTACGCGGTGATGCGCATCATCCACTGGCGCAGGCGCTTACGGAACACCGGGTAGTTGCCGCGCTCCGATCGGCCCTCGGCCGTGACCTCTTCGTTCGCCAGCACCGTGCCCAAGCCGGGGCACCAGTTCACCATCGAATCAGACAGGTACACCAGGCGGAACTCATCTACTGCCTTTTGCTTTTCGACGTCATCCAGCCCGTTGTAATCATGCCCATCCTTAGTGGTGCGCTTCCCGGAGGTGAGTTCGTCGATAAGCTCCGCGATGGGGCGTGCTTTCTGCTGATCTTCGTCGAACCATGAATTGAAGATTTGCAGGAAGATCCACTGCGTCCAGCGGTAGAACTCTGGATCGGTCGTGGCGACAGAGCGACGGCGATCGTGGCCGAGACCCAGCGCGTCCAGCTGACGGGTCATGTTCTCGATATTCGCCATCGTGGTCGTGCGCGGGTGCGTGCCCGTCTGAATGGCGTACTGCTCCGCGGGCAGCCCGAAGGAGTCATAGCCCAGGGTGTGCAGGACGTTTTTGCCCAGCATGCGGTTATAGCGCGCGAACACGTCCGTGGCGATGTACCCCAGCGGGTGGCCGACGTGTAGACCGGCGCCTGAGGGGTAGGGGAACATGTCCTGGACGTTGAGCTTGTCTGCGGGAAGTTCGCTACCGTCAGCGAGGGGGCCGACTGGGTTCGGGGCGTTGAATGTCCCGTTGTCGATCCAGTACTTTTGCCACTTTTGTTCAATGTCGTTGGCAAGGCCCGCTGTGTAGCGGAACGCCGGTCCAGTCGCGCTAGTCATGGTTAGTCAGTGTAATAGGCGGCCTCCGTCTCTTCAGGCATCGTGTAGGCCTCCGGGTCAGGTGCATCAAGTTCATCATCTGGGATCCACCTCGGGGGCACGGGGTCGAAGGGGAACTTCAGGTCATACTGGGCCGCCAACTTCTCCAAATCTGCTTGGCACTGGCGGTATGCGGACCACGCAGCTTCCCGCTCCGCACCGAGATAGGGGTCATACGCCACCACCTTGTTTTCGTAACCGTCAAGAATGGTGTGACTTTTTGCGTGAAAGTGGGTCGCCTTCTTCCTCAACCGTTCTACGTCGTCGAGCGTGCGGCGCCACCGCGGGTTGGTGGGGGTGAGGTTCGCCCCGGTAATGGAATCGGGGTCGATCCGCTGAAACGTTCCGTCGTCGTAAAGCCAAATGATCTCGCCGGTCAGCGCGTCTTGGACATAGAAGGCACCGCGATCGGTTTTGCAGTTGTGGTGGTGTTGGCACAGACAGAAGAGATTGCTCGCGGTGGTGGGGCCGCCTTCGTCCGAGGGGATCCGGTGGTCAAGCTGGCAGTTCGTCGCGGGCTGTGTGCATCCCGGGAAGATGCAGGTTCCGTCGCGCCCGCGGACAAACGCAGCCATATCCGCCGGTGCATCATGGCCCGCCACGACTTTCGTGGCTCCTGCGTCGAGGTCGATCACAGTTGTACCGAACTTTTCGGCCAAAAGATGAAGCATCGCGCCTCCCGACGCCCCCGTGTACCCGAACCCCGGAATAAAGGAGGCCGAGGACTCGTCCACGCCGCCATCAGCACCTTTCGGCGTGTACGCGTAAATCGTCGCTGTCGCGGCTGGGGTGATGTCACCGGTGAGCAGCTTGATTGCGGCCTCTGCTTGGGTGACCTTCTCTTTCCGTGCTGCTTCATTTATGTTGGAGCGGAGTGCTGCAATGGAGGCGTTGTCAGCGGAGAGCGTCATCCATGCTTCATCGGACCCAGCTGCTCCGGGCCCGAAGTCGATCTGAGGAGCGCCCGGCGTGGTGCGCTTTCGGTTCTTTTTCTTCGCCAGGTCGAATGCGGCCTCGGTGTCAAAGTCACCGATCATCTTGTTCAGCCGCAACGTGATGGTGTTGCGTGCCGGTAGCGCTTGCCGCGTCTTGACGGGCGTGAACATCTCCACAAGTGCATCGTCGAAGGCTTCGTACGCCTCGGCCGGGGCATCAGGTCCCAAGCATCCGATCGCGGCGGCTACAGCGGATAAGCGGTCCAGATCCAACCGCGCCGTTGCGAGTTGCATCTCTCGTAGACGGGGCAAGCGGCGCAGCGTCTGATACGCGTAGATCCCTTCTTCCGCCGCCCGCTTGTTGATCCCGGCCAGTTGGCTTAGACGAGCCGTCTCACGGTCGTGGTCACGGTTGCCGAGGATCTCTCCACCCTCGACTTCAGACGGGTCAAAGCAATACTGCTTGAAGATCTTGAGTTGACCAGCCCGCGCTTCCGCTCCGGCCAGCGCGACGTCATCATCGGGTTTCTCGGTCAGGAAATACGGTTCAGGTCTCGTTCGTCCAGCCATCGTCCCCCCCTGCAGGTGCGTTCAACGTGTATGCGAACATACTTGCATACGGACCCAACAACACCGCTCGAAAGAACCTATCCGTTCGCTTGCATGTTCGAATCGATTGTCAATGAACGCTGGTCAGGGGGACAGTCTTAGAACGGGCGAATATCCACCCGCGCGAGAATCGCGTTGGTGCCCAAGCTTTCCTGGAGAGCGGCGTTGATAGCGTCGTCAGGCGCGCTCGTGAAGATGTGTCCCACCCACGCATCTTTGCCCGGGGAGAACCAACCGTCGCCATCCCCGGAGACGTTGAGCGCAGCATCGCGGATCCACAGCGGGCCGATGACGCCAGGGTTGGACAGAACGTCGAAGGGCTCCAACCGTGTGTGAGCGGCTGGGTCGAGTCGCTCGATCGCACCTTGGTACAACGCGGCCACTCGAGGCTCGTTGTCGGACCGCGACAAGAAGTACACGTTGGCCACGCGCATCCCGTCGGCCGGCGCATGGCGCAGTTTCAGCGGCTCGAACCCATCAAGGGTGCTGGGGTAGGGGTCATTATCCTCAAGATCACTGAGGAAGAAATGGTTGGCCAGCTGCTCCGAGGGCTCTTCGTCGTCGTCAATTGCTGGATCAACGCGCACAATCGTGCGCAGCTGGTAGAGGTCCATGCTCTCCGGGTCGCGCTCGCCCTCGTACGCGGCCTCAGTGCGCAAGTTCCACAGCTCGAACGCGCGGTCAGCGTCGGCGCATGGGCGCGGTGCGAGCGAATGCGTGACGACGCTCTCACCCAACCCCTCAACCCTCTCCCGGTAGCGCTGGAACGCGGAATCGACATCCTCCGGTCTGCAAATGAATGTGGTGGTGACAAGGCGGACGTCGGTTTGGCTGGCCATTTTTCTTCCAAGGTTCTTGTGACAAGTGTGCTTTAGAATCTCGACGAACTTCCAGCAGACGAGAATCCGGACGAAGAAACGCCCGGGGTCGTGCTGGAGGACTCCGCCTGCTGCTGGCGTTGGTGTTCCTGGAGGTTCGTTTCGTGCCAGCTGTCCATGATGGCGAAGGTGGTGAACCCGGAGTAAGTGTAGTTCGGCTCATAGATGGCGGGGGAGGGCAGCGGCGTGTACTCCTTGACATCGCTGAACTCTTTCTCGCGAACCTGCTCGAGGAGCAAACGGTAGTCCCCGAGGACGCGGACGAAGTCATCGAGGAACGCCGGGGATGCGGGGTCCCCGTCCAACTCGTCGATCCGGCGCTCCAGCCGCTCCAAGTCCTCCTTCAACCCGGAGTCGGTCGCGGTGTGCTTGGCCTGGATGACATCCTCGCGGAGGTCGGTCAACCCGGCGCGGCGAGTTGCTGGATCGCCCTGTTCAATGTTGAACAGTCTGTTGATGTTGTCCTCCGCCGTGGACACATAGATGATGGACTGCGCAGCTTCGCGGAGCTTTTTCCGATTCTTCAGCGCGTCAGCGTCATCAGAGATCTGCACCTCGCCAATGCCCCCGGGAGCGTTGATCACCTCATGGTTCTTGAGGAACTGGTCACGCACTTCACCGTTACTGACGTGGGGCTTCATCTCGTCGAGGACAGCCGCGTCCCGTTGCCCGTAGTCGATAGCGAGCTCGGCGGCGACATCGTCGCCGTAGTACCCGAAGGCTTGCCGCGGGTTGAGCCCTGCGCCGATGATCATGGTTCCGTCGGCCATGCGGTCGTGGCCGATCTCGTCGGGATGCGTGCTGCGCATGTCCGCCTCATCCTGCTCGGACAACACATCGTCCGGATCGTCGATGAACACTTCCGGGGCGGCACCGACGGAAACGGCGGCGTCGGATTGGGTGGGTACGTCGACCGTCGAAAAGCCGAAGGCTGCACCTGCAGCACCCAGAAGGAGCGCAACTGCGGTAGCGACGGCGGCGCGCTTTGATACGGCCATGACTGCATCGTAATCCGAAAATGAAAAAGGCCGACGTTTCACGTGAAACATCGGCCTCAAGGCGGGGGAGGGCTAGGCGAGCTCTTTGACCTCTTCATCCCTGGACTCAAACTGGCCCTTGGCGAAGCGATCGACCACGAGGGCAATGGCGCCGTCGCCGGTGACGTTTGCGGCGGTACCGAAGGAGTCGATGACGATGTAGGCCGCGATCATGAGGCCGACCATGTTCTCGTCGAAACCAAGCATGGAGGCGAGTAGGCCAGTGGCTGCCATGATGGCGCCACCCGGGACGCCCGGCGCAGCGATCATCATGACGCCCAGCAGGAGGATGAAGCCGAGATAGAGGCCCGGGTTGACATCCATTCCCGCCATGTAGATGACGGCGAAGGCGTAGAGCGCGATCTTCATCATCGACCCGGACAGGTGGATCGTCGCGCACAGCGGCACGACGAAACCGGCGACGTTCTCATCGACTTTGTTGTTCAACGTGGATTTCAGCGTGACCGGAATCGTCGCCGCAGACGAGGAAGTGCCCAGGGCGGTGAAGTACGCGGGCAGCATGTTGCGCAGAGCGGTGAACGGATTGACGCCCGCGACGACTCCGGCGATCAAGTACTGGAGTACCAGCAAGATGACGGTCATGATGACGGACAGCACCAGCACCTTGCCGAAAGCCGCCATGGTGGAGGCCATGTTCTCGTTCATGCCCAAGTTCAAGAACATGCCGAAGATGAAGACCGGGAGCAGCGGAATGACAAAGGACGTGACCACCTTCATGATCACGCGCTCAAGATCCTTGGTGAAGGAGTAGAGAGTGTCGGACTTCACCGCAGTCATAGCCAAGCCCACGCAGAACGACAGGACCAGAGCGGTCATCACTGCGAACGGAGGATCGATCTCCACCTCGAAGAAGGGGGAGAGGGCGCCTTCATCAACGTCTTCAATATCGGTCTGCAACGACTGGCCGCCCAGCAGCCACGGGTACAGGACAGCGGAGACCCCCCAGGCAGTAAGCCCTGAGATCACCGTGGAGCTGTACGCGATACCGGCCGTGATGCCGAGCCACTTACCGGCACCTTGGCCGAGGCTAGCGATCGCGGGCGTGATCAGCGCGAAGATCAGCACTGGAACGAAGAAGCCCAGGAAGTTAGAGAAGAACCCGTTGAAAGTGACAAAAATGCGGGCGAGCCATTCGGGAAAGAAGAAGCTGCAGGCGATGCCGGCCACGATGGCCACGACAATCCAGAACAGCAGCGACCTCGTGATCGACTTTGTGTTCATGCCTTCATTCTCCACCACCCGGACCACGAGAAAAAATCGCGTCCCGGTAAACTATGCAAGCATGTCAGCTGGCGTAATCATCGGAATTCTGCTCATCATCGCGGCCCTCGCCCTCCTCATTCCCGGAGTGCTGGCGACAGTGGGCCGCCTGCCCGGCAACTCGGTCGTCGGGCTGCGCGTGCCAGAGGTCCGCAAGGATGAAGAGGTCTGGGACACCGCGCACAAAGTCGTGGGCCCGTTCCTCATTCTCGCCGGTGTGACACTCGCCTTCGGGGCCGCGTTCTCGTTCATCGCGCACGGGTGGCTGTGGGCCGCTCCGGTTCTGTTGATCATCGCCGCGGTGGTCGCGGTTGCCGTCGGCGGCAATCAGGGCGCGCGTACAGCCCAACTTGTCGACGAAGCCCGCACTCAAACCCCCGAGCCCGAACCCACCCCGAACGTCAACCTCAACGCACTGCGCAATGCCGCTAAGCAAGCCGACGAGAATTAGACGAGTTCCACTCTCCGCGACTCAAGCTCGCGGAGCGCACCGTTGAGCGGCGATCCCGTTAACGGCAGTACAGACAAATCGATCTCAGCCGCTGCTTTAAGAGCTATCTGGTTGGCGCTGTGCGCCGCCTTGAGCGGAAGGCCGATAGAGTCCGCGAATTCGTCCCAGTGCCGCGACCTTGACCATCGACCTCCGTCATCGCCGCCCGGAAATCGAGTTCCTCCAAGTTCCCGCGCAGAAGGGGCGGGGCAACAGGCGGCGCTGTTTCACGTGAAACAACTTGAACGTCACCGGGGAGATCGTTACCGATGGCGAGGAGGAGGGAGAGCTCGTCGTCAAGGGAAGTCTTTATGGCCTTCCAATCCTTCCGAAACTCGGTGTTCTAGCGGCCAGCATGTACCCCGCAGTACCAATTCGGAAATATCTGTCGGAATCTGGCCTGCGCGAGACTAATGCGTCCAAATACACCGGTTTTCCGAAACATCGTTCCGAAACGAGCAATATTCCTAAACCAGTTGCAGCCGGCCCGCCCCTGCCTTAGCCTGAATCTTGTGACTTCCTTCAACGCCCAGAATCAGTGGTGGTGGCGCGCATAGCTGCGCGCCGTAGTCAGTCACCCCTCTCGGCCCGCAAGCTTGACCCTCCAAGCGCAGCGGGCCTTTTTGTATCCAGCACAACCACCACAGCGAGTCAGAAACACCCCCATGAGCACATCCCCTCCACGCGTGACGCATATTGACGTCCGGTACCACGAGGACGCCTCCGTCCTCTTCCAGCACATCGGCGGCACCGAACTGTCGGACACGGTGCTGCTGGAGAGCGCCGACATCACCACGAAGTCGGGGTTGCAGTCGATGGCGGTGCTCGCGGCTTCACTGCGCGTCACGTGTAACGACTACAACGTCGTGGTGGAGCCGCTGAGCCCGGAAGGGGAGAGGATCGCCGCCGACCTGGGCGAACAGTTGGCGGAGTTTGCTAGCGGGGACAACACGTTCACGTTCCCGCCGTCGTCAGCTGACGACGAGCGCGAGCGTCTCACCGCCCCCAGCACCGTCGAGGTTCTGCGCGCGCTGACACAACGCCCGGAGTCGATGCTCGTTGGCGGGTTTGCGTTCGACTATCTGGCCACGTTCGAGACACTGCCTGAGGTAGGGGAGAGCACGAACACCTACCCCGATTTCCAGTTCATTCTCGCGGAGATTGTCCTCACGATTGACCACAGGAATCAGACGGCGAAGCTGACGGGGATGGGGGACGTCGATAAGCAACTGCGGAAGTACGAAGACCTGATTCGCGCCGCCTCCACCGAGAGATCCAAGATCGCCGGCGAAGAGAAAACGCTCACGGTGACGACGAGCTTGGATGACGCGGAATTCCGCCGCGATGTGGACAAGCTGAAGGACAATATCTACAACGGCGACATCTATCAGGTCGTGCCGGCTCGCGCGTTCACGGCGGAGTGCCCGGACGCGTTCGCTGCGTATCAGTGCCTGCGCGAGACGAACCCGTCGCCGTACATGTTCTACGTGCGCGGCTTCGACCGCAACCGCGAGCCGTACGAACTCTTCGGCGCCTCGCCCGAGTCCAACCTGAAGTTCTCTGCACAGACGCGCGAGGTGCAACTCTACCCGATCGCGGGCACACGGCCGCGCGGGGCAACTCACGAACTGGACACGCGCATGGAGCTTGAGCTGCGTACCGACGCGAAGGAGATCGCGGAGCACACCATGCTCGTCGACCTGGCCCGCAACGACATGGCCCGCGTAGCTGAGCCCGGCACCCGCCGCGTGCGCGAGCTGTTGCAAGTGGACCGCTACTCGCGCGTGATGCACCTTGTTTCACGTGTAACGGCGACTCTCGCGCAGGACCTCGACGCGCTCGATGCGTACCGCGCGTCCATGAACATGGGAACACTAACCGGTGCGCCGAAGCTTCGCGCGACGGAGCTCATCCGCGAGATCGAGGGCTCCCGCCGCGGGTCCTACGGTGGCGCTGTCGGGTACCTGCGTGGGGACGGGGAGTTCGACACCTGCATCGTCATCCGCTCTGCCTACGTCCGAGACGGGGTTGCCACCGTCCAAGCCGGCGCTGGCGTCGTCCGCGACTCGAACCCTCAGGCCGAAGCCGATGAGACGCTCCACAAGGCCTATGCCGTCCTCAACGCGATTGGTCTCGCGCAGAACGCCCGATTGGAGGTCATCCGATGAGCAAGCTCGTTCTCCTGGATAATCAGGACTCCTTCGTCTACAACCTGGTCGACGCGCTCTCCGGCTTCGACGCAACGGTCTTCCGCAACACCGTGTCCGTCGACGCGGTGTTGGGCGCCGACCCGGACGTCATCATCCTCTCGCCCGGCCCCGGCTACCCGGCCGACGCTGGGTGCATGATGGAGCTCATCGAACGCGCACTAGGACGCATCCCGATTCTCGGCATTTGCCTCGGCTACCAGGCACTCATCGAGCACTTCGGCGGCACCGTCTCGCCGTGCGGACCCGTCCACGGTGTGTCCATTCCCATGCGGCTCACGGATGACGGGCTGCAGAGTTCGCTTTTCGACGGTCTCGTCATCGACGGCGGACCCGAGCACCTCGAAGAGGGCCGCCTCGTCCCCGTAGCGCGGTACCACTCCCTTGGGACGGTAGATATCCCGGACGGGTTAGTCGCCCTGGCGCGCACGGAAACACAGGTCGGCGACGTCGTCATGGCAGCGGAGTCGGAGGACGGTATGTCGATCGGGCTGCAGTTCCACCCCGAGTCGATTCTTACTCTCGGTGGACCGATCCTGCTGGAACGGTGTGTGAAACAATTGTTGGGCAAATCCAAGAAAGGTGGCAATGATGGCTAGTGACAAGGCATTGGAGACGTTCCGCTCCTTCATCGATAAGAAGGACCCGACCTTGGAGGAGGCTGTAGCCGTCTTCACCCCGTTGACCGTCGGCGACTACGACGATGTGCACATTGCCGCGCTGCTGGCAGCGGTGCGCACCCGCGGCGAGACGTTCGCCGACATTGCCGGTGCCGCCAAGGCCTTCCTCGCGGCCGGCCGTCCGTTCCCGATCACGGGGGAGGGACTCATGGACTCTGCCGGCACGGGTGGCGACGGCAAGAACACCATCAACATCTCCACCGCCGCCTCTCTGGTCGCCGCCGCCGGAGGCATCAAGATGATCAAGTGCGGCAACCGTTCAGTGTCGTCCAAGTCCGGCTCGGCCGACGCGCTCGAAGCGCTGAACATCCCCCTCGACCTCGACCCGGAGCGCGCTGTCCGCCAGTTCGAAGCGTCCAACTTCACCTTCCTGTTCGCCCCTGCGTACAACCCGGCGATCGCGCACGTCCAGCCGGTGCGCAAGTCGCTGGGCATTTCCACGCTGTTCAACACGCTCGGCCCGCTGCTCTCTCCCGGCCGTCCGGAGTACCAGATCATGGGCATCGCTAACCCTGCGCTCGGCCAGACGATCGCGGAGACGATGCGCGAGCTGGGCCGCGGCCGCGCCATGATCGTCCACGGTTCCGGCACAGATGAGATCGCCGTCCACGGACCGACCGAAATCTGGGAGCTCGACCGCCAGGGCAACATCGAGCACTACACCGTCGAACCGTCCGACTTCGGCCTGCCCACCTACACCCTCACCGATCTCGAGGGCGGCAACGGTGACGAGAACGCTGCCGCGATCCGGGCGATCTTCGACGGCACTGCCCCCGATGCTCACCGCGACGCTGTCGCCGCCACCGCAGGCGCCATGTTCTACCTCTATGGGGAAGCCCCAGATTTCAAGGCAGGAACCGAGCGCGCACTGCAGTTGCTTAACGACGGCACCGTCCGCGACTGGCTCTCCACCCACGAAGGTGCAAACTATGCCCTCTGACCTGCAACAACGCGATCCTAGCCAATCTGACGGTCTTCCGACCGTTCTCGAGGGGATTGTAGAGGGTAGAAAACGTCACCTTGACGATATTCGCGGCCGCATCGCTCACGTCGATCCCGCCTCCCTTCCCCGCTCCGAGCGCTCTCTTTACGATTCGCTCGCCCGCCCGGGCGCTCAGTTCATCATGGAGTGCAAGGCGTCCTCGCCCTCGCTCGGTACGATCCGCGCGCATTACGAGCCGGGTGCTATCGCCTCGATCTACTCCCGTTACGCCGCGGGTATTTCCGTACTGTGCGAGCCAGACCGGTTCGGGGGAGACTACGACCATTTGGCCACCGTCGCTTCGACCACGCACCTGCCAGTGCTGTGCAAGGACTTCATCATCGACGAGTGCCAGATCCACGCCGCGCGCTATTTCGGCGCCGACGCGATCCTGCTCATGCTCAGCGTGCTAGACGGCGACACCTACGCCCGCCTCCACGCTGAGGCAGATCGCCTCAACCTTGACGTTCTCACTGAAGTCATCGATGAGGAGGAAGCTGCCCGCGCCACCAAGCTCGGTGCGAAAATCTTCGGCATTAACCACCGAAACCTGCACGATCTCTCGATTGACCTTGGCCGCTCGGCCCGCCTGGCTCCGCTCGCGCCCGAAGGTGCCCTCGTCGTCTCCGAGTCGGGCATCCGTAATGTCGAGACGGTGCGCCAGCTCGGTGGACACTCGGACGGATTCCTCGTAGGATCCCAGCTCACGGGCGAACCAGACATTGACTGGGCTGCCCGCATGCTCGTGTACGGCCCCAATAAGGTCTGCGGCCTTACCTCGTGGTCGGCCGCCCAGGCTGCCCGTGCGGCTGGCGCTGTCTACGGCGGCCTCATTTTCGAGGAAGCATCGCCGCGAAATGTTTCACGTGAAACAGCGGAAGACATCATTTGCCACGAACCCGGTCTGCACTATGTGGCCGTGAGCCGCCGTACCGAGAACTGGGCGGAACTCGTCTTTCCGGGCATCCACGCCGTGCAGATCCATGCGCCTTACCAGGGGAGTGTCGAGGCAGAACTCGACCTGATCGAGCGCGTCCGTACTGAATGCCACTCAATTGACCCGGAGCTTCAGATCTGGCGCGCTGTCTCCATGACGGATGGAAACCCAGAGTGGGCGCAAGGGATCGTCGATAAGCTTGATGCGCTCGTGCTTGACGCTGGCGCCGGTGGCAGCGGAACCACCTTCGACTGGGGCCAGATCCCCGCAGGAATCAAGTCTCGCTCGCTCCTCGCCGGCGGAATCGGCCTGGATAATCTCGAGGATGCGCTGGCTGTGGGCTGCGCGGGGGTCGACCTGAACTCCGGGGTAGAGTGGTCCGGCAAGAAGGATGCGGGCAAGATCCGTCAAGCGTTCACCACAATCAGGAATTTCCATTACTGAGTTTGACTCAATACGAAAGGGAACACCCATGAGCACACTCCTACCCGCGTATTTCGGTGAGTTTGGCGGACAGTTCGTCGCCGAATCGCTGCTCCCGGCGCTGGACCAGCTGGAGCAGGCGTTTGTCGACGCGTGGAACGACGAGGAGTTCATGACCGAGTACCGCGCTCTGCTGCGCGACTACCTCGGCCGCCCGACGCCGCTGACGGAAGCGAAGAACCTCACCGCGGGCAACGACTATGCGCGCATCTTCCTCAAGCGCGAGGACCTCGTTCACGGCGGTGCTCACAAGACCAACCAGGTGATTGGGCAGACCTTGCTGGCGAAGAAGATGGGGAAGACCCGGGTCATCGCCGAAACGGGCGCCGGTCAGCACGGCACCGCGACCGCGCTGGCTGCCGCGCTCATGGATTTGGACTGCACCATCTACATGGGCACGAAGGACATGGAGCGCCAGGCGCCGAATGTGTGGCGTATGCGTCTCATGGGAGCGGAGGTCGTCGGAGTCGACTCTGGTTCTGGCACGCTCAAGGACGCGGTCAACGAGGCACTGCGCGACTGGACCGCAACGTTCCACAACACTCACTACTTGCTGGGCACCGCTGCTGGCCCGCACCCGTTCCCGACGATCGTGCGCGAGTTCCACAAGGTGATCTCGGTGGAGGCGAAGCAGCAGATGCTCGAGCGCACTGGCAAGCTGCCGGATGTGGTCACGGCGTGTGTCGGCGGCGGTTCCAACGCGATCGGCATGTTCGCCGATTTCATTGAGGAAGACGGCGTCGAGCTCGTCGGCGCTGAGCCTGGCGGCGAGGGCATGGATACCGGCCGCCATGGCGCGGCCATCAACGCAGGCACGATCGGCATCCTGCACGGCTCCAAGTCCTACGTCATGCGCGATGAGGACGGCCAGATCACCGACTCCCTGTCCATCTCCGCTGGCCTGGACTACCCGGCTGTCGGCGCGCAGCACTCGCACCTCGCCCAGACGGGCCGCGCGTCCTACATCGCCGTTCCCGACAACGAGGCCGTCGCGGCGTTCCAGATCCTCTCCCGCAAGGAAGGCATCATTCCCGCGCTCGAGTCTTCCCACGCGCTCGCCTACGCTTTACGACGCGCCGACGAAGCCGCCAGCACCCGCACCCCCACAGACATCCTCGTCTCCCTGTCCGGCCGCGGCGACAAGGATGTCACGCATGTGCAGCAGACCCTGGAAGACAACCCGGATCTCGTTGCCGATTTCACCACCGATGCAGCCACGGAGGGCAAATAACCATGTCGCGTTTTGAACAACTCTTCGCTGACCTCGAGGCGAAAAACGAGGGCGCGTTCGTCCCCTTCGTGATGCTCGGCGACCCGAACCCGGAAGATGCCATCGACATCATCTCTGCCGTCATCGAGGGCGGCGCCGACGCACTTGAGCTGGGCGTTCCCTTCTCCGACCCGGTTGCCGACGGCCCGACGATCCAGAACGCGCACCACCGCGCGCTTGTCTCCGGCGCGACCGTGGCCAAGGCGCTCGACCAGCTTCGTGAGGTCCGCCGCCGCTACCCGGACGTGCCGATCAGCATGCTCATGTACTCCAACGTCGCCTACGTCCGCGGGTACGAGCAGTTCTACCGCGAGTTCAAGGAGGCAGGCGCCGACGCCATTTTGCTTCCCGACGTCCCCGTCCGCGAATCCGCACCCTTCGTCGCCGCCGCGACCACGGTTGGTGTTGACCCGGTCTTCATTGCCCCGGCGAGGGCAACCCCGGAGGTTCTCGAGGGCATCGCCGCGAATTCCCGCGGTTATATCTACGGCGCGTCCCGCGACGGTGTGACCGGCACCGAGCGGGAGTCCCAGACCCTCGGTCTGTCCGACGTGGTCAACAACGTGGCGATGTATGGCGGCGCTCCGATCCTGCTGGGCTTCGGCATTTCCGAGCCGCACCACGTGTCCGACGCGATCGCAGCGGGTGCTGCCGGCGCCATCACCGGCTCCGCCATCGCCAAGATCATTGACGAGTGGGTGGGCGGCGACCACGACGAACCCGTCCACATCACCGACATGGATGGCCTCCGCGCCGAGCTGAAGGACTACGTCGCCTCCATGAAGGCAGCTACTGTTAAGGCATGACCGAGAACTCCCAGACCCCCCGTTGCTCACGCCGTCTGTTCCTCGTCGGCTCCGCCACTACCGTCGCGGGCGCGTTCCTCGCCGCGTGCGGCAAGCCCGCCACGGCTGAGATCGCGGCGACGCAGGTTCCGGTGGGGAGCGCTGTGATCGTCGATAAGCTCATCATCGCGCAGCCGACGGAGGGCGAATTCCTCGCGTATTCGACGGTCTGCCCGCACCAGGGAAACCCGATTTCGCAGGTCAATGGCGATACCGTGCGCTGCCCGGCGCACGGGTCCAGCTTCGACATCGCCACCGGAGAGCCTGTCGAGGGCCCGGCCCAATCGGGTATGACCCCCGCGCCCGTCCGCCAAGAAGGCGACACTGTCGTGGCGGGCGGGGAATAATGGCGATCTACGTCCGCACCACCTTGACCGTCCTGGGCGCGGGATCCGTGGTCAACGTTGCTGAACTTGCCGAGCTCAACGACCACGAGTGCCGCATGGTGCGCATGATCGAGCTCACCCCAGACCACGTGATCATGGGCGCATTTATCGACGGCAAGATCGCCGGGCAGGCCAACGAACCCCTCGACACCGTCCCTCACCCGGACACCTACGACCAGTACGAAGGACTCGAGGCGGAAAGACTGCCCGCCGAGGACTTTGAGGGTCTATGGGCCGAAGCGCGGGCGAAGTTCCCGGAGCTTTAGGCGAGAATCTAGAAGGGCGGGGCGTCCTCCACATAATCTTTGGCCGATTCTTTGAGTGTGTCTTTGTGCGCTTCCTTAGGTCGGAACGGGAACTCCCGGCCGAACTCTTTCTCCAAACCGGCGATGGCAGTGAGGCACTCGTCGAGGGTTGTGGTTCCGGCGTCGTAGTCGTCGATAAGCTTGTGCCCGAGCGCGAAAAAACGGGTCTTTTTTCGGTGCAACCGCAAGATGTCTTCTAGCGAGTGCTGCCACTTTGGGGCCGTTGGCGTGACTTGAGAGTGAATGAAGCCTTCGGGGTCGGTGCGCTGGTACGTCCCATCGGGGAAAAGCCAGACAAGCTCGCCGGTCACGGGATCGGGGATGTAATACGCCCTGCGGTCGGTTTTCATGTTGTGGTGGTGCGCGCAGAGGCTGAAAAGGTTCGATGCAGTGGTTTCCCCGCCTAAATCGAAGGGAACGCGGTGGTCGATCTGGCACTTCCAGGCCGACACCGTGCAACCGGGGAAGCGGCACGTGCCGTCGCGGCCGCGGACGTAGGCCTTGATGTCCTCCGGTGGGGAGTAGCTGTTCACGGTGCGGGTGGCGGCATCGTCGAGATTCACAACTTTGACCGAGTTCTTGTCGGCGCTAGACAGCATGTGGTTGAACATCTCTGTGCCGGGCGCTGTGGTCCAGCCGAATCCGGGGAAGTAGGCAGGGGCCGCCGAGTTCAACGAACCATCCTCGGTCAGGGGAGTGTACGCGTAGATCTTGGCCCCGGGAGCTGGGGTGATCTCGCCATTCAGGAGCTTGAGGGCCGCATCGGATTGGGTCAGGCCGTGGGCGCGGGCGGTCTCGTCGATAGATGCTTTGGTGGCGGCGATGGTCGCATTGTCGCCGACCATGGTGAGGCCCGCAGTGCCCGTGCCTGCCATCGCTTCTTGAAAAGAGATCTCGCATTCACCCGGCGGGGGAGGATCCTTCTTCTCGCGCTTTTCCCGCTTCTGCTCGTTGTATGCCACCTTGGAATCGAGCTCTGCGATGAATTCACGCAGACGCCGCGTGATAGTTGTACGAGTAGGGAGGGGCTGATTCATCCGTGCCGGGGTGAATAGGGTGACCAACAGCTCGTCGATAGTGGAATAGACCTCTTCCGTGGCGTTGATACCGAGCTCCGCTATGCGGACGGCAATCGCATCGAGACGATCAATGTCCAGCAGTTTGGTCTCCTTCTGGAGCGCGCGGAGGCGGGGCAGATCCCGCAAACTCATGTAACCCACCACGGCCCTCTCGGCCGGCGCCCGGCGCAGGCCCGTGTACGTGCACAGGCCCGCGATCTCCCGGTCGAAGTCCTTCGAACAGACCGGCCCCTCCTCACCGTCACTGGACGCGTACCTGCCGAACATCGCGTACTCGCCCTCCCGGAACTGCCTCCCCGCTGCGGCGAGTGGATCGCTCGGATTGTCGGTTGCAAAAAAGGCCGACTTCTTCTTGCGCTCCTTCGTCATTGTTCCCCCTTAGCAGTTGTGTTCGAATGCTATGCACACATCATTGCATATGGGGTGGACACTCACGCTTAACTTGCATGAACCATTAGCCTCTGTGTTCGAACGCTCACGCTAACGAGCAGGTCAGCTGGCTCAAAAAGTACATTCTTCGAACGGTGCCTTAACCGAAGACACCTGACGTGTAGGCAGCAACGGCGCCGCCGACCGCAGCCGTGATAACGCCAAGCGCGATCAACCAGTTCAGCGTGTTGCCCAGCTCGTAACCGCGAGCAGCGTCCCATTTCATAGAGCTGCCGAGCACGGCATTTGCGGAGTGGTTTTGCTCGAACTTGCCGGCGTTGGCGGCTACGCGGTCCTCAAGAAACTGATCGTCGTTGATGTCCAGGCCGTAAATCGCCTCGATGAGGGGAGCGATGTGCCCCATGCGCACGGCCTCCTCCCATTTCTGCCGCAGTTCCTCGTCGGTCGCGGTGCTGGAGTTCTCCTGGATGTAGGACGGCGAGCTGAACTCCAACATCGGCTTGATGGAACTCGTGTCGTCAACGGGGCGGTTGACCTGGGCGTCGGCAGGCGTAGCAAGGCTAAGCGTGAGAGAGACGGCGGCGGCGGATGCGATAGCTGTGCGGAGGATGCGCTTCATACTGCGAAGCCTAAAACCCCACAGGCTTTTTAGCAGCGCATTAACGCGTTGTTCACCCGAGCACCAGGTTCAGCCGACCACCACATTCACCAGCAGCATGTACACGGCGGTGCCGGTGAGGATGGAGAGGCCGGCACTGCGTCGCCAAGCGTGGAGGGCAAGGGTGACCGCGCCCGCGAGGAGAGCAGGCACGAGCCCGCCGGGGGCATCCAGCGCGCTAGCCAGCGTGTACACGACAAGCACGGTCATGACGCCGACCGGCATCGTCGCACCGAGGAACTCAATCAGCGCGCTGCCCTTGAGCACGCGCAGAAACGCGAAGGGGAGCGCGCGCAGCAACACCGTCACCACTGCGACGGGCACCAGGACGGCTGCGACCATGGTGAGGGTCACGCCGTCGGGAAGCCCCAAAGAATCACCCATTATGTGTTCCCTCGCAGCTCAAGGCGCTTATCGACGCCCGGAAACCCGTACCGCAGCAACAGCACCACGAAGTAGGCTGACAACCCCGCCATGAGAATCGCCGACGGGGCGAGCACGGCCACGAGCACTGCGATCCCGGCGGCGGTCAGAGGCAGGGAGAAGTCGCGGTTGGATTGGAACGCCTCGTACGTCAACACGATGAACAGGGCGGTCAGGGCGAAGTCCATTCCCTGCACGCTGTCCGGAATGACCTGCCCGACGAGCGCGCCAATGATGCCGGGGATGACCCACATCGCTTGGCAGCAGGCTTGGATGGCCAGGACGTGCCGGCCGGTGAGTTCGGAGTGGGGGGTGGTGGAGGTGATGGCGTAGGACTCGTCGGTAAGCGAATAGGTGCTGTAGGCCTTGCCGGCGGGACTGTCGATGAGATGGCGGGGGAACGTGAGGCCGTAGAAAATGTGCCGGAAGTTCACCATGAAGCCGGTGACTGTGGCTGAGAGCGGCCCAACGCCACTGGCGACCATCTGCACGGCGAGAAATTCCATCGAGCCGGCGTAAATGACGATGGAGAAGATCGGCGTCCACCACCAGGCGAAACCGGCCTGTGTCATGACCAGGCCGAATGCGAGACCGAGCGGAATGAGCCCAAGGCCCACTACCCACAGATTGCGCATCTAGTTGTCTTCTGGGTTCGCGGGGAACGTGGAGAACAATGGCAGCGGCATCGGCTGGCGGCGCATGACATCGCTGTACAGGTCGGTGTTCGCGGGGGCGATGACGTCGCTCGGCAGGGCGGGCGCGACGTACCAGTCGCCGCGTTCGATCTCCTCGTCGAGCTGGCCGGGCTCCCACTCGGCGTAACCGGCGAAAAGGCGCATGCCCTCAAGCAAACCCTCGACGGTTTCCGGCTCTGTGCGCAGGTCAACGTGCACGAGGCGGTTGGCCAGGCGGGTGAACTCGGGGTGATCGTCGATCACCGTGCCGGACTTGGTCACGCCGACACCGATCGCCGCCTGCGGGCCGACGGGGCCGCCGATGTAGAGCGCCTGCGGATTGGCCACCTCGGGAAGCCATTCGGGCAGGACATTGTGGACGGCGACGTCGCTGCGCCGGTTGAGCACCGCGCCGAAGGAGTGGGTCGCGGTGTGCTCGATGACAAGGACGATGGAGCGGACGAATTCGTCGGAAAGCATGCCCGGCGCCGCGACCAGCAACATGCCCGGCCCCGGCTCTTCGCGCTCGAGGGCGGTGAACAATCTATCCGCGTAGAAAAACTCAGCCATTTTCTGCCTCCCACCACGCCTTGAGCTTTGCGACGGCCTCATCACGGCCCAGTTCACCGTGTTCCAAGCGGAGATCCTTCATGTATTTCCACGCCTTGCCCACCTGCGGGCCGGGTTCGAGGCCCAAGATCTCCATGATCTCATTGCCGTCCAGGTCCGGGCGCACGCGAGCGAGATCCTCCTTGGCAGCGAGGTCCGCGATGCGCTCCTCGAGATGGTCGTAGGTGCGCTGGAGACGCGCCGCCTTCTTCGGGTTACGCGTCGTGCAGTCCGCTCGGACGAGTTTGTGCAGGCGGGGGAGAAGGTCTCCCGCATCGGTCACGTAGCGGCGCACGGCGGAATCGGTCCACTGACCTTCCCCGAAACCGTGGAAGCGCATGTGCAGGTAGACCAGCTGACCCACGTCCTCGATGACGTGCTTCGGGTACTTCAGTTTGCGCATCCGCTTGCGCGTCAGCTTCGCACCGACAACCTCGTGGTGGTGGAAGGACACCCCTCCGCCCGGCTTGGCCTCGCGGGTGTCCGGCTTGCCGATGTCATGCATGAGCGCCGCCCAACGCAGCTTCAGGTCCGGTCCTTCTTCTTCCAGCTCGGTGGCCTGGCGCAGCACAGTCAGCGAGTGAGCGTAGACGTCTTTGTGCTGCATGTGCTCGTCGCGCTCGAGCTTGAGCGCCGGGATCTCCGGCAGCACGTGGTCGGCCAGGCCCGTCTCCACGAGCAGGTCAATGCCCTCCCACGGCTGCACGCCGAGCATGAGCTTGTCCAGTTCCGCCTGCACGCGCTCGACGGTGATGCGGCCTATTTCTTCCGCCATGTCCGTCATCGCACGCTTCACCCGCGGCGAGACGTGAAACCCCAGCTGGGAGACGAACCGGGCCGCCCGGAGCATGCGCAGCGGGTCATCGCGGAAGCTGACCTCCGGCTCCTGCGGGGTGTCCAGGACGTGGTTCAGCAGGTCTTTCAGGCCGTCGACGGGGTCGTGGAAATCCAGCGCGAGTGAATCCTCGCCGTCGGCGACAAGGAGCTCGATCGCCATTGCATTCACGCGAAAGTCGCGGCGCACCAGATCGTCGTCAATCGCGTCGCCGAAGGTGACTTCGGGGTTGCGTGTGACGCCGTCGTACAGATCAGCGCGGAAGGTGGTGATCTCCACCTGCTGGCCGTCCTTGACTGTCGACACGGTTCCGAATTCGATACCGGTGTCCCACACGGCCTCGCCCCAGCCGCTCAAGATGGCTTTGATGACGTCGGGGCGTGCGGACGTCGTAAAGTCCAGGTCATTGCCGAGTCGGCCGAGCATCGCGTCGCGCACCGGGCCGCCGACCAAGTAAAGGGACTCGCCCCGGTCGTGGAATTCCCGCACCAGCGATGTGAGCAGGCCTTCAAGCTCGCGCACCGCTGTTTCCGCCCGGGCGAGCAGCCCGATGAAGGCTGTGGAATCGCCCTTCTCGGGAAAATTGAAAAGCCCGGCAGGGTCGGTGTGGTTCTCGCTCGCGGTCCTCGGGGTCACGGCCATAACCATACTTGGGGTGGTCTCAAGTTCCATATATAAGTCGTGGGCGGATACGATCTGATCTCATGGCTGACTCTCCGAATCCCCCGAAGCGCAGGCGGCGCCGGCGCGGGTCGAGTCATGCCCAAAAGGGGGAGCAGAAGCAATCCCAAAAACGACAACAAAAGCACCAGAAGCAACCCCAAAAATCCCAGAAACAACAGCCGAACAAGCGTCGCCGCAAGCAGCGCCCCCAGAACTACCGCAAGCCGCACACCAGCCAGTACACGACGGACCACAAGATGGAGACCCGGGACGAAACGTCCGCGGGCGGTTTGGTGGTCTCCGGCATGGCGGAAGCAGTGGCTGCGGACGGCAGTGTGGACCTGAGCAGGATTTATGTCGCGCTGATCGGGCGCCTTGACCGCCGCGGCCGCCTGCTGTGGTCGATGCCGAAGGGCCATGTGGAGCCCGGTGAGCACCAGTGGGACACGGCCCGCCGCGAGGTGTGGGAAGAAACCGGCATTTACGGCGAGCCCTTCGAGGACCTCGGCCTGATCGATTACTGGTTCGTGTCTGACGGCGTGCGCATTCACAAGACCGTGCACCATAACTTGTTGCGCTATGTCGACGGGGTGCTTAACGACGAAGACCCAGAAGTCACCGAAGTCGCCTGGGTCCCCGTCAGCGAGCTGATGGAGCACCTGGCGTATGCCGACGAACGCAAGCTGGCCCGCATCGCCTTCGACAAAATGCCAGCATTAGCGCGTGCCGAGAAACGTGCCGGAAGGATCACGCCGCGGTGATGAAGGCACGGATCTGCGCAGTCGTGGCAGCAGCAGTGGTGGCAGTCTGTGCTTCCCCCGCGCACGCCGACCTGCCGGTGCCGATGGATCCGCAAAACTCGGCCGTGGCCTCGCAGTGGGTCAATCCGCAGATTCGCGCGAGCGACGGCAGCGAGAACATCACGCTCTCGCTTGTCGACGCTCCCTCTACCGCCGATTCCGGCTCCACCGTCGACGCGATTGTGCGGGTGCGTAACGACGGCGATGAGCAGATGGACAACCTCACGGTGACTCCCCGGCGCGGACCTGTCTCCGGGTCTGTCTCCGATGCCCAGGTAGCAACGATTGCGGCGCCGGGGGAGTACACGGTCGCCGGTGACACGGTCGAGGTGCCGAACCTGTCCGCAGGGGAGGAAGCCGAAATCACCGTGCAGGTGGATGTCTCGGACCAACCGCTCGCGGCGACGTTCCCGATCATGGTCGTGCTGGAGCAGGAAGGCACCCACTTAGATAGCGAGCGCTGGCACATGGCCGTGCGGGGTGATCTGCCCGAGGAGCAGACTCCCGCGGGTGTCTCGGTGCTCTACCCGGTGAGCGCACCGGTGGACATTGTGCCGGGGGAGACCGGCGAAGCTCCGAACAGCCCGCCGTTGATTCTGGCCTCCGAGCAGCTCGCGGATCAGCTCGAACCTGGGGGGCGCCTGGATCAGTTGATCGAGACGTACGCGGAGACCACCGACGACACTGGCGTCGCTGACGCCACGTGTCTCGCTCTCGACCCCGCGCTGGTGGACACAGTGGACCGAATGGCGCAGGGGTACAAGGTCGACGACGATCGCCCATCCCCGGGCCGCCAACGCCAGCGCCTGCGCGATTCTTGGGGCCGTGAGGACGCGGCCTTCATGGATGCCGCGCCGGGCCGGGGCGCAGAGGATGCTGCTGCCTGGCTAGAGAAGGTCAAGGCCGCGAGCGCGTCTGGCTGCACGGTGGCACTGCCCTGGGCGAATGCTGACTTGAACGCCATCGCCCGCACCGGTGATAGGTGGCTCATGCGCGAGGCCGTCGAGCGCGGGCCCTTCACCTTGGGCCGCGTGCTGGGTACTCCCATCGTGCAGAACATAGTGGTGCCTGGCGCGGGCTACCTCACCCCGGAGTCTGCGCCGGCGATGGGCTGGGCGGACCACAGCAGGTCGACGGTGCCGCAGGTCGGCATGCAGAGCGCGTGGGAAAACGAGCAGGCTGAAACGCAAGACGGGCCCGGCGGCAAGATCGAGGGCGACCAGCAGACCACGCTGGACACCCCGACGTTGCCCAGCACTGAGGATGTCGCGGCGCCGGAACCGTCCAAGCCGGTGCGCGTGCTCGTGGCGGACAACACCGTGCCGGGGGAGCGCTTCGCCACCGCCACACCCGGTGTGGTGACGGTGGGCTTTGATGATGCGCTGGCCAGTACGCTTGCTGCGACCGGCAGCCACCCGGAGACCACCGGTTACTCCCAGGAGAAGCTGCGCTACGACTACTCGATGGATTCGGTGGCGGCGCGCGATCTCACTGCGGCATCGGCTATCGCGACGGCAGCGCGCACGGCGGGGGAGGAGCCGGTGCTCGTCAATCCGCCGGCGGCGTGGGATGCGTCGACAGCACAGCAAGTCATGGGTACCGTGGGGGAGCTGATGAGCTCCCGCATAGCCGAGCCGATGCCACTCGAGGAGTACACGCGCCCTCCGGAGCAGATTGATCAGGCGGGCCTGGAGGCACTCGGCACGCCGTACAACGACCCGACTGTGTACTCCGACACGGAGATCCTCAACGCGGGCCAGCAGGCGCGCTACATCGACGACCTCACATCCATCCTGGCCAACGAGAACAACATCGCTCTGACCCGCTACGGTTACACCCTCCCGCTGCGGTTGGATCTGCTCGCCGCGCTGCCGGTCACGCACCGCCGTTCTCTGACCTACTACTCGGATGCGGAGTTGCGCACCCGCACGCGGCTCAATGGGGGGCGGGATACGTTGGGGGCGATCAAGTCGTCGATAAGCTTGATCCCGCCGGGGAATGTGTACACGCGCACGTCGGAATCCTCGCCGCTGCTCATTGTCGCGGAGAACGGGCTGCCGCTGCCTGTCGACGCGTCGATTCTGTATCAGGGGCCCCCCGACGCGAAGCTGAATACTCCGGCGGAGTTCCGCATCCCGGCGCGCGGTTCGCTCACCCTCCAGATGACGGCGGACCTGCCGCAGAACAATAAGCGCACTGACCTGCAGCTGTACCTCTCCACGCCGGATAATCGGCCGATTTCTCAGCCGGTGAACATCGCTGTGCAGACGGCCGGCGGGGCGCTTGCCACCCGGATCCTCGTCGCCGGGCTGGCGGTGCTGTTCGCGTTGGCGGTTCTTTTCCAACTCGGGAAACGGCGGAGAGAGCACTAGGATTGAGACCCCTATGGAGAAAGCTGAAACTTCGGACCGCTCCGTCGTAAGGTCCACTGGCTCAATGGCAGTGGCGACGCTGATGTCGCGCATCACCGGCTTCATCCGCACGGTGATGATCACATCGGCGCTCGGCGGCGCGGTGGCGTCGGCATTCATCTCGGCGAACACGCTGCCGAACATGGTCACGGAGATTGTGCTCGGCTCGGTGCTCACCGCCTTGGTGGTGCCGGTGCTGGTGCGCGCGGAGAAAGAGGATCCGGACCACGGCGCCTCCTTCATCCGGCGGCTGTTCACGCTGACGTTCACGCTCGTGACTGTCGCCACGGTAATCACGCTCGTCGGTGCACCACTGCTGACACGGCTGATGCTCGATGGCGACGGCCAGGTCAACGTCGTTCAGGCCACCTCGTTCGCGTATCTGCTCTTGCCGCAGATCATGTTCTACGGCTTGTTCTCACTGTTCATGGCGGTGTTGAACACGAAGGAAGTGTTCCGCCCCGGCGCGTGGGCGCCGGTGGCGAACAACGTGGTGACCATCACAGTCATGGCGCTCTACATGCTGGTGCCGGGGTCCATTCACCCGGACGACCCGACACCTGTCACCGATCCGCACGTATTGTTGTTAGGCCTCGGCACCACGTTCGGCGTGGTGGTCCAGTGCCTGATCATGCTGCCGGCGCTCAGGCGCACCGGCGTCGACCTGCGGCTCGAGTGGGGCATCGACGACAGGTTGAAGCAGTTCGGCGGGATGGCGTTGGCCATCATCACCTACGTGGCCATTTCGCAGCTCGGCTACATCATCAATAACCGCATCGCCTCGAGCGTCCACGAATCCGCGCCGATCATTTACGCGAACCACTGGCTGCTGCTGCAAGTGCCCTACGGCATCATCGGTGTGACGCTGCTGACGGCGATCATGCCGCGGCTGAGCCGCAACGCCGCCGACGGCGATGACCAAGCCGTCGTCCGCGACCTGACACTCGGCACGAAGCTGACGTTCATCGCGATCATCCCGATCATCATGTTCATGACGGCGCTGGGCCCCGACATCGGCACCGCCCTGTTCCGTTACGGCAACTTCAGTTCCGAGGACGCCCGCACCCTGGGCCTGACGCTGAGTTTCTCCGCGTTCGCCCTCATCCCGTACGCGCTGGTGATGCTGCACCTGCGCGTTTTCTACGCCCGCGAGGAGGCGTGGACGCCGACGTTCATCATCGCCGGCATCACCTTCACCAAGGTGGTTCTGGCGTTGCTGGCTCCGTTCGCGGCGACGCGCCCCGATCAGGTGGTGGTGCTGCTCGGCGCCGCCAACGGCTTCGGCTTTGTCGCTGGCGCTGTCATTGGCTCTTTCCTGCTGCGCAGCAAGCTCGGATCGCTGGGCACAGGAGAAGTCCTCAAGACCTCCGCATGGGCAGCGGCTGCTGGGCTGGTCGGTGTCGGGGCGGTCTTCGCCGTGCGCTCGGTAGTGCGCATGGTCTCGCCCGAGCGCAGCTCCGTGGGCATGCTCATCGAGATCGCCGTTCTGGGCATCATCTTCGTCGCCGTCACCGCTGTGGTCCTGTCCTTCTCCAACCTGCCGGAGGTAGAGACGGTCATGCAGCGCTTCAAGCGCAGCACTCCGGTGGAGGAGTCCGCGCCGGCTCTATCCACCTTCATGCTGGAGGACACTTTCAATGCGTCCCCGGTCCCGCCGCCGATGTCCGCCGGTGTCGTCCGCGGGCCGCGCCTGATCCCGGGTGCCGCGGTGTCCGACGGGCGTTTCCGTCTGCTGAAGGACCACGGTGCCGCCACCGGCGCCCGCTTCTGGCAGGCCCGGGAGCAACGGACCGGCCGGATGGTGGCGCTGACGTTCGTGGACACGTGCGGTGCGGCACCGCTTGCTCCTGTCGCTCCGCGCCAGGCTGCTATCGACGCCGCCGGTGTCTCCCACCGCACCCACCGCCTGCGCGAACTCCAGCTGCCCGGTGTGGCACCGATCATGGAGGCGATTCCGTACCGCATGGGCTGCCTTGTGGTCTCGGACTGGGTACCGGGGTCGTCCCTCAAGGCCGTGGCCGAGTCGGGCGCCCCGCTGCTCGAGCAGGCAGTCGACGACGCAATGGTGCCGCTGAATCAGTCCGTGGCCTTCGCGCACCAGCACGGCGTCCCCCTTGGCCTGGACAACCGCGACCGCATGCGCGTGACTGAAGACGGCGCCATCGTCCTAGCGTTCCCCGCCGTCCTGCCGGGCGCGGACCTTGATTCCGATAACGCCGCCCTGGGCTTCGCGGAGGACCTGCTGCACAACCTCTCTGGCGAGGGACCTGGCGAGACCGTGCAGGTGCCAGTGGAGCAAGAGATCGATACACCACCGGTGCGCGGTTTCGGCGAGCGCGGTCTCGGCGCATTCGGCATCACGGCTCTGGTGGCGGTAGCAATCAGCGCGGTCCTCATCGTCGCCCTGTTGACCACGTACATCCTCAGCCAGTTCCGCGACGAGCCGGACAACCCGGTGCGCGACGTGGCTACCGAGTCCGGCCCGGTAAGCCAGGCGCAGTCGCTTCCGGTTTTCATCGCCCCGCTGACGGTGGAGCCGGAGAATTTCGCCCCGCTTGTCGACGGCGACGGCGCCACCACCGCCACCGTCACCCCCGGACAGAAGTTCACGATCACCACGGATGGCCCCTTCATCGCCGATCAGCTGATCTTCCACACCGAGCCCGGCCCTGGGCTGGAGTACACCATCTACGGTCTTGCCGGAGGCAACCGCGAGGTTCTCGCAGAGGGCACGCTCACCAGTGGCCCGCAGCATACCGTCGACATCACCGACAACCCGACGCTCAACGGGCTGGAGATCGCTTTCACGGGTGCGGATGGCACGGCGGTTGCGGTGCAGGAGGTCAGCGTCGTCGGCAAGCGTGCGTTGCACACTGGAGTGCGCAACAACTAAGTGCGTACAGGTGCGCGCGCGTGCCACAATCGGGGTGCAGCACAGGGGGATCAATCGGGGGGACACCATGCATGCACAGCACTACAGCGACAAAGCGCTGGTGGCGGCCTATCTTGCGGGGGATCAGCGCGCGTTCACGATGATCGTGCAGCGCCACCGCCGCCAAATGTGGGCGCTCGCGCTGCGCTACACCCGCAATGAGCATGACGCGCAGGATGTCATGCAGGACGCACTGCTCAAAGCAGCAGTGAAGATGGAGACGTACCGCGGCGAATCGGGCCTGGGGACGTGGCTGTGCCGCCTCGTGCTCAACGCAGGCTACGACCATTTCAAGCGCGCGGACAACAAGCGCCGCCACGTGAGCATCGACGACGACGAGAAGATCAGCCCCGACACCAACCGGGCTCTGTCCCATGAACCGCTGACGCACCTCGACCGCAGGCTCGCGCTCATGCAGGTGCTGGGCAAGCTTCCTGCCGCGAACCGTTCTGCGCTGCTGCTTATCGACGTCGCAGGCCTGTCCATCAACCACGCCGCCCGCGAGCTCGGCGTGCGCCCCGGGACAGTGAAGTCCCGCAGGTACCGTGCCCGGGACATGCTGCTGCAGATGATCGATGAGGACGTGAATCTTGTTAGTTAGGATCACTTGACCTAAGCACTACACTGACAGCCATGACTGAGCCGCAGATCCCCAACATTCCCTCCGCCAACGCGCTTGGCGCGTTCGCTCCGGAGACCGCGACGACTGAGCCGATGCAGGAGGCCGCTGCCACGTCTGCCAACCCGGACGAGGTGCAGGAGGTCATTGTCATCGGATCCGGCCCGGCCGGGTACACCGCTGCGCTGTACACCGCCCGCGCCGACCTGAAACCGCTGGTCTTTGAAGGCTACGAGTTCGGCGGTGAGCTGATGAACACCACCGAGGTGGAGAACTACCCCGGTTTTGAAAACGGCATCATGGGCCCGGACCTGATGATGGAAATGCGTGCACAGGCAGAGCGCTTCGGCGCGGATCTGCGCGCTGAGATGGTTGACCGCGTCGAGCTGGACGGCGACATCAAGAAGGTCCACGTGGCCGATGAGGTCTACTCCGCCAAGGCCATCATCTTGGCCACCGGCGCGGCTCCGCGCCACCTGGGCATCCCGGGTGAGCAGGAGCTAACCGGCCGCGGCGTGTCCACGTGCGCGACGTGCGACGGCTTCTTCTTCAAGGACCAGCACATTGCTGTCGTCGGCGGCGGCGACTCGGCAATGGAGGAGGCGACCTTCCTCACCCGCTTCGGCTCGAAGGTGACCATCATTCACCGCCGCGAGGAGTTTCGCGCCTCCCAGATCATGCTCGACCGTGCGAAGGAGAATGAGAAGATCGAGTTCCTCCTCAACTCCGTCGTGGAAGAGGTCATTGAGGACGGCGGCAAGGTCGCTGGCCTGCGCATCAAGGACACTGTCACCGGCGAGGAGTCCACGTTGGACGCCACCGCGATGTTCGTCGCGATCGGCCACGACCCGCGCTCCGGTTTCCTGAACGGCCAGGTGGATACCGACGAGGGCGGGTACGTCATCGTCGATCAGCCGAGCACCAAGACGTCGGTGCCGGGCGTGTTCGCCGCCGGCGACTTGGTGGACAACTACTACCGTCAGGCCATCACCGCCGCCGGCTCCGGCTGCCGCGCGGCGATCGACGCCGAGCACTACTTGGAGGCCCTCTCATGACAGCGATCAACGTCACACAATCCACGTTCAAGTCTGAGGTCGTCGAGTCCGACATCCCGGTCCTGGTGGACTTTTGGGCCGAATGGTGCGGCCCGTGCAAGAAATTGTCTCCGCTTCTCGATGAGATCGCAGAAGAGATGGACGGGCAGATCAAGGTGGCCAAAGTCAACGTCGATCAGGAGCGTCTCCTGGGGGCGATGTTCCAGGTCATGTCCATCCCTAACGTCATGATCTTCTCCGGCGGCGAGAAGGTCGACGAGTTCGTCGGCCTGGTACCGAAGCAAGAGATCGTATCCCGGGTGCGCAACCACCTCTGAGCCATTCCGGACCAATAGCAGTACTATGAGACTGTCCATTTGGCCGACTGTCTGAAAGGTGAGAAGTGTTGCGTATTTATCGGGTGGGTGACTCCAGCGCGCGCGTCGCCGAAGTCCGCTCGACCCTCGCACGCTTGGGGTTGCTCCCCGGCTTTGAGGGTGACGTGGGCGAGTGGAATCGCCGCAGCTTCTCCCAGGCAGAGATGCTTTTCGACGATGAATTGGCCCAAACCCTCAAAGCCTTCCAGCAATCCCGCGGCATTTTGCCCTCCGGTGAGATCGACGAGATCACACTGCGGGAGCTGCGCCACGCCTCCTACACGCTGGGCGCGCGCGTCCTGTCGTACCAGCCGACCCAGATCATGGTCGGCGACGATGTCGGCCAACTGCAGAAGCAGCTGCAGGAGTTGGGCTTCTACTCGGGGCGTATCGACGGTCACTTCGGCCCCGACACCCACGCGGCCCTGCAGGATTACCAAATCAACTACGGCATTCAGGACGACGGGATCTGCGGCCCGGAGACCATGCATGCCCTGAGCTTGCTCGGCCGCCGCATCACCGGCGGGTCCACCCAGGCCATCCGCGAGCGCGAGGTGGTCCGCCTTGCCGGTCCGCGTTTGGCGGGGAAGAGGGTGGTGATCGACCCGGATATAGACGTCGATAAGCATGCCGTCGTGCAGGGGCCCTACGGTGAGATCTCTGAAGAGGACATTCTCTGGGACCTGGCGTCGCGCGTGGAGGCGCGGATGATCGCCGCCGGCATGGAGACGATCATGTCGCGCCCGCGCGGGGACAACCCGTCGCCGAAGGCGCGCGCGGACCTGGCCAACAGTTTCGACGCTGACCTGGTGATCTCGCTGCAGCTGGACCGCTACCAGAACGAGAAGGCCAATGGTGTGGCCACGTTCTACTTCGGTTCGGAGCTGGGCGCCTCGTCGATGACGGGGGAGACCCTGTCTGGCTACATCCAGCGCGAGATTGTCGCCCGCACCCCGCTGGGCAACTGCTTCAACCACGGACGCACGTGGGAGCTGCTGCGCATGACGCAGATGCCGTCCGTCGCCGTGGTGGCGGGCTACCTGACCAACCCGCACGACGTGGCCGTGGTGACGGACCCGACGCAGCGCGACGCGATCGCCGAGGCCATCGTTGTCGCCGTGAAGCGCCTTTACCTGCTGGAACAGGATACCCAGCCGACGGGCACCTTCACGTTCACGGAACTGCTGCGTCAGGAACGCGCGTGAGCATCCGCGACGAGGTCGAGGATGTCTTCGATGATGTGATCGAAGAGATCCATCCGGAGATCTTCAACGACCCCGATTTCCTCGCCCGGCACGACACCCCGGTGCTGTATGTTCACGGCATTCATAGCCGGGCATCGGCGTTTCGGCGCCAAGGGCAGTTTCTGCGCGAGAACGGCTACTGGGTGTGGTCCTTTGACTACGGGAAGATGCGCCTCCCCGGCCTGTACGGAGTAGGCCCGTTCTCGGACCTCATCGCGGAGCTGTCCGACAACATTGACACGGTGCTCGAGGCGACCGGGGCGAAACAGGTCGATCTCATCGCGCACTCGCAGGGCGGCAACGTCGCGGCGCATTACGTGTCCAACAACCGGCACGAGGAGCACATCAAGGTCCGCCGCGTGGTCACCATGGGCACGCCCTTTTACGGCACGGACTTCAGTGGCTGGGTGCCGCGCGTGCCGTGGTGGATTATCAACCTGCTCGGCGGCCCGGGCGCGAAGGAGCAGCTGCAAGGCGTCAACGCTCCGGTGACGGATCCGCGGGTGGTGTACACCTCGCTGTACTCCCGGGCGGACACGTGGGCGACGCCACACAGTTCGTCTTTCCTGACGTCCGACAACGGGGCAGATGTCGCAGTCAAAGCCATTCCCAGCGGCCCGAAGCACCCGCTCATGCCGCGGGATATGGAGATCGCGGAGCTGACTAAATGGGGGCTTGAGCGAGAAGCTCAGCAATCTCGGCCTCACTGAGCAGCCCCTGTTCCGGCGGCAGCTCTAGGCGCAGCCGCGGAATGACAGGGTGGTCGGCGACGATCTTGAACCCTGCCGACTCGAGCACCTCCACCGGCATCAGACCGATCTGCTCCGCGTGCTCGACGATAGTCTTGCACATCCCGGTCAGTTCGTGCGTGAAATCCGCCTTCACCCCGAATGCTTCGACCGCGGGGAGGCCGCGGGAAGTGAGGGCGACCACTGCGGCGTCGACAAGCACTGCCTCCCAGCCGATGCCCGCGAAGGCTGCGTCGATATGCAAGCTGGTCAGGCAGTACGCGTCGGCGGAGACAGGCGCGGTGGGTAGGCGCACAGCCCCAGGAGCGGCCGAAGGCGGGCACATCAGCAAGGTGGCATGCGCCCGCTTATCGACGATCGAAAACCCAGCCGTCTTATGCTCGTACACCAACGCGAGCAACCAGGCCGACTTGTCCATCTGGGAGTCGATGCCCTGGTAGTTCTCGCTGAGCGGGTCGAGTTCCCAGAACACGCTGCGCGCGGCCTGCGGATGCAGGTTACTCAGCGTGGACGAGGTGAGCGCGACAACGCTGGCCCGGGGCAGGCTCATGCTCCCTCGATAAGCCCCATAATGCGCTCGAAGTCATCGCGGTCGCCGAACTCGACGACGATCTTGCCTTTCCGCTTGCCCATGGTGACGGAGACTTTGGTGTCCCATTCGTCAGCAAGGCGCTCGGCGGCCTGGGAGAGGAACTCCGGCTGCGGTGCTGGCTCGCGCTTGGTCTTTTCGGGCATCACGCCGTTCTTGTTCAACAGCGTGACGGCTTCCTCCGTGGCGCGGACGGACAGACCTTCAGCAACGATGCGGTCGGCGAGCTGCTCCTGAGCCTCCGGGCCCACCTTGACGCCCAGCAGCGCGCGGGCGTGGCCGGCGCTCAACACACCGGCGGCGACGCGGCGCTGCACCGGCACCGGCAGGTTGAGCAAACGGATCGAGTTGGTGATCACGGGGCGGGAACGGCCCAGCCGATCAGCGAGCTGCTCCTGGGTGACACCGAACTCCTCGAGCAACTGCTGGTAGGCAGCGGCCTCTTCCAGCGGGTTGAGCTGAACACGGTGAATGTTCTCCAGGAGAGCGTCGCGCAGCATGTCCTGATCGGACGTGTCGCGCACAATCGCGGGGATGCGCTTAAGCCCCGCCTTGGAGGAGGCGCGCCAGCGGCGCTCACCCATGATGAGCTCATAACCGTCCGACGCCGGACGGACGACGATCGGCTGCAGCAGGCCGAACTCCTTGATGGAGTGAACCAGCTCGGCGAGCTCATCCTCGTCGAAGACGCTGCGGGGCTGCTTCGCGTTGGGGAAGATGTCCCCGATGGGGATCTCCTGGTAGCTCGCACCGATCGAGTCAGCCACCGTCGCCGTCGGGGCGACTTGGGCGGGGATGCTCGGCGCACCCTTGACCTTCTTCGGGGCGGGCTTCTTGCCGATGATCACATCGGCCGCACCGTCACCCAGCGGACCGGTCTTCTGGTGGTGGTCCGCGTTAGACGGGATGAGCGCGGCGAGGCCTTTGCCCAGACCGCCCTTGTTGTTCTTCTTCGGTTGCTCTGCCATGGTTTAGTCCTCCTCACCCAACTCCGCGGCAATTTCCGGGCTGACACCAATCGGGCCCGTGCTGGAATGCGGCTGGTAGTCGCCGCGGGTGGCCAGCTCCATCGCCGCGTCGAAATAGGCCAACGCTCCACGTGAACCAGGGTCGTATTCAATGACCGACTGGCCGAAGCCGGGCGCCTCCGACACCTTCACCGAGCGCGGGATGACATTGCGCAGCACCACATCGCCGAACTGGCCGCGGACTTCATCCACCACCTGCTCTGCGAGCTTCGTGCGCCCGTCGTACATAGTCAGCAGCACCGCTGAGATGTGCAGGTTCGGGTTGAGCGCCTGGCGGATCATTGAGATGTTGTTCAGCAGCTGACCCACGCCCTCGAGCGCGTAGTACTCGCACTGGATCGGGATGAGCACCTCGTCGACCGCGTTCATCGCGTTGATGGTCAGCAGGCCCAGCGACGGCGGGCAGTCCACGAAGACGTAGTCGAAGTCATGCTCCTCCAGGAAGCCTCCGCGCAACGCATCTGCCAAGCGGTACTCGCGGCGAACCAGGCTGACCAGCTCGATTTCGGCGCCGGCTAAGTCAATGGTCGCCGGGATGCACCACAGGTTCTCGTTGTCACTGGAACGCTGCAGAGCTTCCTCCGCAGGCGCATCGCCAATGAGGAGCTCGTAGCTGGAGGTCTCACCATCGCGGTGCGCAGCCCCGAGCGCGGTGGACGCGTTGCCCTGCGGGTCCAAATCAATCACCAGCACCTTGCGGCCCATCCGCGCCAACGAGGCAGCCAGATTCACCGAGGTGGTGGTTTTACCCACCCCGCCCTTCTGGTTGGCCACGGTGAACACGCGCGGGCGCTCCGGCTTCGGCACGGAGGCGCTGTTCGAGTTCATCTGCGCGGCGCGCTGAGCGGCTGCGCCGATCGGAGTGTCATCCCACATGCTTGACAGAGTACTAACTGGACCGGACAATGCGGATCATGGTTGTGGGTTGCTCCAGAACACCCTCACCAACAGTGAAAATATCGGCATCCACGCCGCCGGCTTTCGCGATCTGTTTCGCGTCGCGTTCGAGTTCCTCGCTTACCGACGCCCCCTTCATCGCCACCATCGCACCTCCCGGGCACACCAACGGAAGCGACCAGGACGCCAATTTGCCCAGGGGGGCGACAGCGCGGGATG
This sequence comes from Corynebacterium sp. CCUG 71335, assembly GCF_024454075.1. Classification (NCBI taxonomy): domain Bacteria; kingdom Bacillati; phylum Actinomycetota; class Actinomycetes; order Mycobacteriales; family Corynebacteriaceae; genus Corynebacterium; species Corynebacterium sp. CCUG 71335. The sequence continues at coordinate 176,664 of NZ_JAGPYY010000002.1, read as the reverse complement.
TCACAGCGTCGAAAAGCATCTTTTTCTGCTCTTCTGCACGACCGCGAATGACCGTGACGTTGGTCAGATCGAGCTCCGCAACGACCTCGCTGAGGTAGCTGGAGCGCTTCAGTAGCGGCTCGATCAGGGTGATGTCCAAATCGGGGCGCGCAATGGCCAGCGGGATGCCGGGAAGGCCGGCACCAGAGCCGATGTCCGCGATGCGCTGGCCTTCCTTGAAGGCCTCGCCAATCACGGCGCAGTTGAAGATGTGCCGGTCCCACAGACGGGGAACTTCCTTCGGGCCAATGAAGCCGCGCTCCGCGGCAGTCGTGGCCAGCGAGTCGTGGTACGCCTGCGCCAACGGCAGACGGTCCCCGAAGATCTCCGCTGCGACGTCAGGCACCCTACTTCCCCTTCTTCTTTTTCTTCTTGCTCTTGTTGTTCTTGCTCAGCTCGTTCTGGATTTGCTGGCGGGTCTTCTGTTCCGACTGTGGTTCCGGTTGCTCTTCCGGCTCAGTCACACCTTCCGGGTGGTTCGTGTTCGCGTTGGTGCGCGCCTGGTTCTGTGCGTCCTTGGCGCGCTGCTTCTTGGAACGGTTATCCACCTTGCGCGCGCCGACCTGCGGGGCAGAAGCACGACGCGCTTCGCGCTTGGCCTCTTCCTCAGCAGCCTCTTCTTTGTCCATCTTGTCGAAGACGAGCTTGGTCTGCACCAGCGTCCACACGTTGTTGGACACCATGTAGGTCAGCAGACCGATGTGCCACAGGAAGCCGGTGAACAGCAGGGTTGCCGGCAGGAACCACAGCATCATGCCGTTCATGGTCTTCATCTGCGTCTCCATCATCTCCGGAGACAGCGGGCCGTCCTGGGACGGCTTCTTGCCGCGCAGCTCATCCTCGGCCTTCTTCTTGGCCATGCGCTTGCGCTGACGGGACATGCTCAGACGGGCGTTGAGGTGGGTCATCACCACACAGATGAGCACCAGCGGCAGAGCCACCATGATGATGTTCATGCGGGTGAAGTCCACCGGGGCGAAGGCCGCGAACTGCTCCTCCGGCATGGACATGTAAGACGACAGCGGGATACCGAAGATGCGGGCATCCAGGAAGGACTGCACGTCTTCGGGGGAGAAGATGTAGTTCGCCGTGTTGCGGTTCTGCTCGATGGACATGCCCAGACCGCCGGCACCAGTACCGGTGCGGTTGAACGAGCGCAGCACGTGGAACAGACCAATGAACACCGGCAGCTGAACCAGCGGAACAATGCAGCTGGCCAGCGGGTTCATCTTGGCTTCCTTGTAGACCTTCTGGGTCTCCATAGCCATCTTCTGCTGGTCGTTTTTGTACTTCGCGCGGATCTCTTGCAGCTGCGGCTGCAGCTCCTGCATCTTCCGGCCGGCGCGCAGCTGGTTGACCATCGGCTTGACCAGGAAGATACGGATGGTGAACGTCAGGAAGACAATGGCCAGCAGCCACGAGGCGCCCGAGTCCGGCGAGAAGATGTATCCGAAAATCTTGTGCCAGAACCACAGCACCGCTGAGATAGGCCAATAAATGAAATTCAGCACAGGTCCAACTAACTCCTGGATCTCAAAAACTACGTCAGCGGTACGGGGTCGTATCCGCCCGGGTGCCACGGCCCGCACTTGCACACACGGGCAACGGCCAGCAAACTCCCTCTGCCTGCTCCATGCCGCGACACCGCCTCTAAGGCGTAGGCGCTGCACGTCGGCTCGAAGCGGCACGTCGAAACCATCTTAAGGGGAGAAACCCACTTTTGGTAAAGCCGCACCGCGCCCACGAGTGCGGAACCCACAGGTCCGCGGGGGGCCGGAATGGCTTCGCCATCGGTGTTGTAGTAGCTCACGTCAGGCGCCCCCGCTTAGATTTCTTGTGCGCGCGGGGGAGGGCGGAGGAGACGTCATCAAGCAACTGCTTGCTCGTGGCCTCCGCTGCTGGCGGCAGGGCGCGCACCACAATGTCCACCTCGCGCGGGAGCTCACTGATGAACCCCGCCAGCACGTGGCGCAGACGCCGCGAAACGCTATGGCGCGTGACCGCGTTGCCCACTTGTTTAGAAACAACTAACCCGAACCGCGGCCCGCCAGTGATGACAGGATCGGTTCGGGTGTAGTAGTGCACCACCACGGTGCGGGTACCAGCGCGCCCGGCTTTGCGCATGACCGTGCGGAAGTCCGCCGATGATGCGAGTTTGTGGGCGCGCGGGAGCACGGTTTACGCGCTGAGCTTGGAACGGCCCTTCTTGCGGCGTGCGGAAACGATGGCGCGGCCGGCGCGGGTGTTCATGCGGGTACGGAAGCCGTGCTTGCGTGCACGACGACGGTTGTTGGGCTGGAAAGTCCGCTTAGGCACGGGTTTACTCCTTGACGTTGCGGCCGCGGGCCCACCGGGGAAGAAGCGGCCAAAGATGGAACTTCAGTGAGAGCGTGCGCATGAAACCCGGTGGTGGAAGCGCAGTGGTCCTCTCACGCACATCCGTCGGGCAACGCCCTGGATGCGACAGACCTAAACAGGATACGGCAGCTGCACGGGGTGACACAAATCGCTGTAGACACAGCTAATTCCCAGCAAACAGGGGTTTTCAGCGGGGGTGACGCTTCCCGCTTCAAGCTACCCCCGAAATAACATGGCTGTAGTTATCCACAGGGGAGCTGGCGACACGCCGACGCTTACTGCGGAAGAGGAGAAGCGAACGTAACGCTGCACCCCGGATCGCCCGATGTAGAAAGTAAACGATTGGGCCATTTGTAGACATCGGGGCTGAACGGAGGGTAAACAGTTCTATCGCCACAACTTCATTGAACAGGAAGCTTCTCCCTGTGGATAAATCTCAAGGAAACCTTAAGGTTCAACGCGGTAACTTATGTTTCTGGCAGGTCAAACCATATTTCTCTTAGGAAAGTGAATTCCACAGCGAGGAGCCTAACTTGTGGAAAAGCTCCGTTGGGGCAAATCCCACACCTGTGGATAACGTTGTGGAGTACAAGGTAGAAGCGATGTTCATATCTGAACGGGATGTGAATAGGCCAGTGGATGATATGCAGTCCAATCATCCATCATCATTCATTGGCTGAGGCATATTTAAGGGAGAAGTAGGCGAGCATGGCATTCGATCAGCAGGCGCTCGACGCGCTGTGGCAAGACGTTGTCAACGAACTTCTCAACCTTTCAGAGCGACCCAACTCACCCGTACCCACATTCACACCGGGCGACCGAGCGTATCTGCGCCTCGTGCGCCCCGTCATGCTTGTCGACGGCTACTGCATCCTCTCCGTCCCGCACTCCGCAGCGAAAAACGTGGTGGAAAATCAGCTCGGCCCTTATATTGTCGAGATTCTCACCCACCACTTGAACCGGCCGTGCAATATTGCGGTCTCCGTCGACGCAGCGGCTCCAGAGCCTGCACCCGAGCCTGAACCGCCTGTGCAGCACACGGCACCGAACCCGACGCCGTGGTTCCCGACCTATTCTGAGCAGGCACGACAATTCCCAGCTCCGATAGCAGGGGAGCAGTTGCCGATGGGCCTGGACGAGCTGGCGCGCATCCACGCGCAGCAGCAAGAACAGCACGCCATTGAAGAATCGGCGCGCCAACAGGCTGCACACCCGGTTGTGGAGGTGCCGCAGCGCATTCAACGCGAAAAGCCCGCGCACGATCCGAACCGCGAGACATCGCTGAACCCGAAGTACACCTTCGAGAACTTCGTCATCGGTTCTTCCAACCGTTTCGCCAACGGCGCCGCTGTCGCCGTCGCCGAGAATCCGGCCCGTGCCTACAACCCGCTGTTCATCTGGGGCGGTTCCGGCCTGGGCAAGACGCACCTGCTGCACGCCGCCGGAAACTATTCGCGCGTGCTGCAACCTGACTTGCGCATTAAATACGTCTCATCGGAAGAGTTCACCAACGACTACATCAACTCTGTCCGCGATGACCGCCAAGAATCGTTCAAGCGCCGGTACCGCGATCTGGACATCCTCATGGTCGATGACATCCAGTTCTTGGAAGGTAAGGAAGGTACTCAGGAAGAGTTCTTCCACACCTTCAATGCGCTGCACCAAGCGAACAAGCAGATCATTTTGTCGTCTGACCGTCCGCCGAAGCAGTTGACCACGCTGGAAGACCGTTTGCGCACGCGCTTTGAGGGCGGTCTGATTACAGATGTCCAGCCACCGGACCTGGAAACGCGCATTGCCATTCTGATGAAGAAGGCAGCTGCCGACGGCACCCAGGTCGACGATGAAGTACTGGAGCTCATCGCGTCGAAGTTCGAGTCGTCGATCCGCGAGCTCGAAGGTGCGCTGATTAGGGTGTCGGCGTACTCCTCACTGATCAAGGAGCCGATCACGCTCGACGTTGCCCAGATCGCCCTGCGTGACATCCTCCCGGATGAAGGCGACATCAAGATCACTGCCACCACCATCAAAGAGGTAGCCGCGGAGTACTTCCGTGTGTCCTTGGACAAGCTCACCGGCGCCGGCAAAACTCGCACGGTCGCGCATGCCCGCCAGCTAGCTATGTATCTGTGCCGAGAGCTGACTGATTTGTCACTACCGAAGATCGGCCAAGAGTTCGGCGGCAAGGACCACACGACAGTGATGTACGCCGACCGGAAGATCCGGAAAGAAATGACGGAGAACCGCGAGACGTACGACGAAATCCAGGAGCTCACGCAGATCATCAAGACGCGAGTCCGCTCACAATAAACTTTCCACACAGTTTTCCACCCCAGTTTGCACCCGCAAGCTGGGGTCTTTCTTTTATCCACAGAGTTATTCACAGCTGTGTAATTCCATGGGTGTAATTAGCCCGGGCGCCCGTGTGATGTTGGTCTCCAATGCTCAATTCACAGGCCTCGACCGAATCACACGCCCCGGTGGATAACGTGTGGGATATCAGGGGCGAAGCGGTGGAAAACGTGTGGTTCGCTGTGCACACAAAAAGCGGCCGATCTTTTGTCCACAAGGAATCGGGGTTTCCCACACGAATTCCACACCCGTCACCCACACGCCGATTCGGCCGACATTCTTGGCATTTGCCCGTTCATCCACAGACTGCACAACACTTACTGTTCTTCCCGGGTTTTTTCTTAGTACTTAAACCAAGAGAAAGAGAGGGTGTGCACAACGCCCGCCGCCGCCCCGCACGACCTGCTTTCACGAATCACAAAAGCCCGTGCCCTTTTTGTTGCAGCGGGCAGGTCAGTCGGTAGGCTGAATGACCAGTTGGCACTCAAGGCCCTAACGCGGCCCGAACGCAGCAGCAACAAGGAGCAGGCAAGCATGGACACCCAGGCAGACGTGAACGTGTCATTCCGCGTCCACAAAGATGACCTCTCGGATGCGGTGGCATGGGTTGCACGCAACCTGCCCACGAAAAACACCCAGCCTGTGCTGCGCGCTGTCGTGATCACAGCGGATGACAATGGTTTGGAATTCGCCGGCTTCGACTACGAGGTTTCTACCCGCGTGCGCATCGCCGCAGAGGTGGACCAGCCTGGTCGCGTCGCCGTAGCCGGCAAGCTCATGGCCGACATTGTTTCCAACATGCCGGCGAAGCCGCTCGATGTTTCTGTTGCCGATAACCAGCGTCTTCTTCTCCAGGGCGGCTCCGCCCGCTTCGAGCTGCCGCTGATGCCGCTCGACGATTACCCGCAGCTGCCGGTCCTGCCCGAGGTCACTGGAACCTTGGACACCACTACGTTTGTCGATGCCATCACCCAGGTCGCTTCTGCTGCCGGCCGCGATGACACGCTGCCGATGCTCACCGGTGTCCACATGGAGGTCTCCGGCAACCGCGTGCAGCTGGCTGCCACCGACCGTTTCCGTTTGGCTTTGCGCTCGCTTGAGTGGGAGCCGAAGGCACCGAACGTCGAGGCGAAGCTGCTCATCCCGGCCAAGACTCTGCTGGATAACGCGCGCACCCTGGACACTCACCTGGAAGAGCCGGTCGAAATCGCCGTCGGCTCGGGCGAGAACGTCGGCGGCGACGGCCTGTTCGGCCTGCACTCTGGCAACCGTGAGACGACCACGCGCATGCTCGACGCCGAGTTCCCGAACATTCAGCCGCTGCTGCCGAAGACCCACACCTCGATGGCTAGTGTCGAGATCGCTCCGCTCATGGAAGCAATCCGCCGCGTCAGCCTGGTCGCCGACCGCAATGCGCAGCTGCGGATGCACTTCCAGCCGGGCGAGGTCACGCTCTTCGCCTCTGGCGCTGAGTCCGGTGAGGCGAGCGAGAGCCTGCAGTGCGCGTTCACCGGTGCAGACGAGCTGCTCATCGCTTTCAACTCCGGCTACCTGCGCGACGGCTTGAACGTCATCCACACCGATCGCGTCGTCTTCGGGTTCACGGAAGCATCCCGCCCGGCGATCATGGTCCCGGAGCCGGATGAGCTGCCGGAAGCTGGCCCGGACGGATCCTTCGAGACTCCAGCGACGAACTTCACGTACCTGCTCATGCCGGTCCGCCTGCCGGGCTAAACCAGGTCCATCACCCGTGTATCTCCGTGAGCTCGACCTACGGGATTTCCGTTCCTGGCCTGAGCTGAACTTGGCGCTCGAGCCTGGGGTCACGGTCTTCTCCGGCCGCAACGGCCACGGCAAGACGAACATCGTCGAGGCCGCGATCTACACCGCGACGCTGGCCAGCCACCGCGTGTCCCAGGATCAGCCGCTCATCCGCACCGGCGCCAACAATGCGCGCATCTCGGCGACTACGGTCAACGACGGCCGCGAACTGACCACCCATCTGCTGATCAAAGCCCGCGAGCAGAACCAGGCGCAGATCAACCGGACCCGTCTGAAGTCCCCGCGCGAGATGCTCGGCGTGCTGCGCACGGTGGTCTTCGCGCCGGAGGATCTTGCCCTGGTCAACGGTGAGCCCGCGGAACGCCGTCGATTCTTAGACACGCTCGCCAGCATCCGCACCCCGCGCTTCGGCGGGGCGAAAGCCGACTACGACAAAGTTCTGCGCCAGCGCAACGCTCTTCTGCGTTCGTCGAATATGGCGCTGCGCCGCGGCTACAACGACGATTCCGGTGCCGCCGCGCTGAGCACCCTGGACGCGTGGGATGCGCAGTTGGCAGCGTTCGGCGCGCAGGTCGTCGCAGGCAGGCGCGTGCTTATCGACGCCCTCAGCAACCCCGTCCACACCTCCTATTCCTCCGTCGCACCCGAATCCCGACCAGCCGCGATCGAGTACTCCTCCACACTGGACAAGGCCGTCACCGAGTTGGCCGGCGAACCCTCCAACGACCCGGCGATCCTGGAGGCTGCCTTTCTCACCGAGCTCGCTCGCCGGCGCCGTGATGAAATCGATCGCGGGACCACGCTCGTTGGCCCGCACCGCGACGACCTGTTGCTCACGCTCGGCGACCAACCGGCGAAGGGATACGCTTCCCACGGCGAGACCTGGTCGTTCGCCCTCGCACTGCACCTGGCTGAGTACGCGTTGCTGTCGGAAGACGGCGTGGATCCCGTGCTCATTCTCGACGACGTTTTCGCTGAGCTGGACGCGAAGCGCCGTGAACGGTTGGTGGCTGTCGCACAGCAAGCGGAGCAAGTGCTCATTACCGCTGCGGTCGGCGATGACCTGCCCGACAACCTCGATGAGCATGTCGCCGCCCGCTACTCGGTGGTGATGGAAGACGGGATCTCGCGGTTGGAGGAGTCGTGACCGACAACCAGGAACCAGTCGACTTGGTCACTGCGACGTTCCAGAACCTGCGCGCTACGGCTAAGCGCCGCAACGGAAAGGTCCCCAATCTGGCGAAGGCGCAGAAGGTGGTGCCGACGCGCTCACTCGGCAAGGGTGACGGGCCCACACCAGTCGTCCCCGGATTAGACCTGACACACGAGACCAGGAAACCGCGGAGTTTTCGCGGCCGGCCCACCGGTGCGGATGGTCGCGCGCTGCCGCGGTCGTATGAGGTGTCGGGGTTCGCGTCGTTAGTAAAAAAGGAGATTGAGCAGCGCGATTGGACGGAATCCATCGCGCACGGCTGGGTGATGGGCAATTGGGAGGAGCTCGTCGGCGCGAAGATCGCGCAGCACACCGAGGTCACCATGATCAAAGACGGCGAAGTCTTCGTCGCGTGCGACCAAACGGCGTGGGCGACGAACCTGAAGTACATGCAGTCGACGGTCCTGGCCAAGATCGCAGAGAAGATCGGGCCGGGTGTGGTGACCAAACTGCATGTGTTCCCTCCGAAGACGAAGAACTGGCGCTACGGGCCGCTGCATGTCAAGGGCCGCGGTCCAAGAGATACCTATGGATAAGTGTGAACGATTCGGTGCCCCGTTTTTCGCCACCTGGGGTTTCTCCGACGCATTCCCTCTGGGAGGTTGAATCGTTCACACGCTGCCCGGATCAGGCCCCACACGCTCGGCCGCTACCAGGAATGTCTGCAGCAGCATGTAAAATAACCACGGTTAAGCAAGCTTTTTCCAAGGAGAGTCGTTCACGTGGCTGAGCAACAACCGAACTACGACGCGTCATCGATCACCATCCTCGAGGGGCTGGAGGCCGTCCGCAAGCGTCCCGGTATGTACATCGGTTCCACCGGCAGTCGCGGCCTACACCACCTCGTGTGGGAGGTCGTGGACAACTCCGTCGATGAGGCAATGGCAGGTCACGCGGACAAGGTCGAGGTCACGCTGCTTGCCGACGGCGGAGTTCAGGTCGTGGACAACGGCCGCGGCATCCCCGTGGAAATGCACCCGTCGGGCGCGCCGACAGTCCAGGTGGTCATGACCCAACTGCACGCCGGCGGCAAATTCGACTCCGAGTCTTATGCTGTTTCCGGTGGTCTCCACGGTGTGGGTATCTCTGTGGTGAATGCGCTGTCCACCCGCGTTGAAGCGGACATCAAGCGCGATGGCAAGCACTGGTACCAGAACTTCACCAACGCGATCCCGGACGACCTGGTCGAGGGCGATAACGCCCGCGGCACTGGAACGTCGATCCGGTTTTGGCCGGACGCGGAGATCTTCGAGACTGTCGAGTTCGACTACGACACCATTTCCCGCCGCCTGCAGGAAATGGCCTTCCTGAACAAGGGTCTGACCATCACCCTGAAGGACGAGCGCGTCTCCGATGAAGAGCTCGAGCTTGAGGCGATCGCCGAAGAAGGCGACACGGCTCAGGTTGTGGAGGGGGATTCGTTTGCGGATGAGGATGTCGTCGATAAGCACGAAGACGGCGACGTCGCTCCGACCTCGAAGAAGAAGCGCGAGAAGAAAGTCACCTACCACTACCCGAACGGGCTGGTGGATTACGTGAACTACCTCAACCGCACGAAGACGGCGATTCACCCGACCATCGTCGGTTTTGAGGCGAAGGGTACTGACCACGAGCTCGAGATTGCGATGCAGTGGAACGGCGGCTTCAAGGAGTCTGTCCACACCTTTGCCAACACGATCAACACGCACGAGGGCGGCACGCACGAGGAGGGCTTCCGCGCGGCACTGACCTCCCTGATGAACCGGTACGCGCGCGAGCACAAGCTGATCAAGGACAAGGACCCGAACCTCACCGGCGACGACTGTCGCGAGGGCCTGGCCGCCGTGATCTCTGTGCGCGTGGGCGACCCGCAGTTCGAGGGCCAGACCAAGACCAAGCTGGGCAACTCCGAAATCAAGGGCTTTGTGCAGCGTGCGGTGAACGAGCACCTCAACGACTGGTTCGATGCAAACCCGGCGGAGGCAAAAGTCATCATCAAAAAGGCCGTGTCTTCCTCTCAGGCTCGTGAGGCTGCGCGCAAGGCCCGTGAGTCGGTGCGCCGCAAGTCCGCAACCGATCTGGGCGGTTTGCCCGGCAAGCTCGCCGACTGCCGCTCGAAGGACCCGGTGGCCTCGGAGCTGTTCATTGTGGAGGGCGACTCCGCGGGCGGTTCGGCCAAGCAGGGCCGCGACTCGATGTACCAGGCCATTCTCCCTCTGCGCGGCAAGATTCTGAATGTGGAGAAGGCGCGCCTTGACCGCGTGCTGAGCAACAATGAGGTCCAGGCGATCATCACGGCGCTGGGCACGGGCATCAACGACGAATTCGACATCTCCAAGCTGCGCTACCACAAGATCGTGCTCATGGCCGACGCCGATGTGGACGGCCAGCACATTGCGACGTTGCTGCTCACGCTGCTCTACCGCCTCATGCCGGAGCTCATCGGCGATGGCCACGTGTTTTTGGCCAACCCGCCGCTGTACAAGCTGAAGTGGCATAAGGGCGAGCCGGGTTACGCCTACTCCGATGCGGAGCGCGACGCTGAGCTGGAAGAGGGCCTCAACGAGGGCCGCAAGATCAACACCGACGACGGTATTCAGCGCTACAAGGGTCTCGGCGAGATGAACCCGGGCGAGCTGTGGGAGACCACCCTCGATCCGGAGAACCGCATCTTGCGCCGCGTCGAGCTTGAGGATGCCCAGCGCGCCGACGAACTCTTCTCTATCCTCATGGGCGATGATGTCGCTGCCCGCCGGTCCTTCATTACCCGCAAGGCGAAGGACGTGCGCTTTCTCGACGTTTAGGAGGTTTTCCCCTCAAACTTGGGCGCTCTCCCCGCCAGTGCTGGCACAATAGCCTGCATGACGTCCGTGGATGAGCATTACACCTTGTCGTACCTGCCGGATCACTCTGTGAGCACGGTTTATTGTTTCGAGCCGAAAGAGCCGCGCGCCGGCGCGCCGCTGGTGATGATGTGGCCCGGGTTCGGCATGGGTGCGCGGTATTACCGTCCGTTGGCGAAGGAACTGGCGTCGCGCGGGTACTACGTGGCTATCGGTGAGTTGCGCGGCCAGGGCACGAACACCACGAAAGCGATGCCGGATAACCAGTGGGGCTACCACAACTTGGCATCGGAGGATTACCCGGAGGGCATCAAGGCGGCGAAGAAGGAGCTCTCGCTTCAGCCCAACCATCCCACTTATCTGCTGACACACTCCATGGGCGGCCAGGTGGGCTCGATGTTCCTGGCACGGCCGGAGGCTAAAGAGCTCAACGTCCAGGGTCTGATGGGAGTCGGTTCCGGCAGCCCCTACCACCGCGGTTTCACCGGGAAGGACCACGTGCGCGCTCTGCTTGGCGGGCAGATGATGGGCCAGGTGGCCAAGCTGCGCGGCGTGTGGCCGGGCGGCGCATTAGACATCGCCGGCTATGGTCGCCAGTCGGGTCGGCATGTGTACGAGTGGTCGCGCTTTAGCCGCATGAACACTATCGCGGATCTTCAGGGTCAGGACATCAACTACGCCGAGGAAATCAAGAACGTCCGCGTCCCGGTGCTGCTGACCCGGTTTGCGAACGATTCCGAGTGCACCCTTGAATCCTGCGAGTACCTTCTCGAGCACCTAGAGAAAGCACCACGTAAGGCCGAGGAGCTTCCCGGCCGACTGGGCCACAACCGCTGGGCTCGTGAGCCGAGAATCGTGGCGGACCGTTTCGAGGAGTTCGTCGCGCAGCAAATCTAGTCCCACGAAACCCCGTCGCTGAAGGCAGTTACCGTCCCGATACCGCCTGAGGTTTTAGCCGAAAAACTGGTGAATGCTTAAGCCCGTTCTAAGCTTCACCCGGTTCCGTAGCGTCACCTGTTTATACACGTAAACCGAGCTAGTAGTTACGTACCGATTGTGCAAAAGTATCGTCTGGATCCTCCGGTTCCTCAGGTTCTTCCGACCGGGGCAGCTCCGGTTCCAGCGCGGGCACGGTCCCTGCGCCGGAGGCTGAGCCAGCAGCGCCCGGCTCCGAGTAACCGAAGATAACGCTAAGGCGGTCACCCTTTTCGGTGGCCGCCTTTCGCCTTCCCTGGGGATGTTTTCAACGATTCTCCCTCGGCGGTCACTCCCGGCTGGTATAAAAAGAGACACGTGACACGGGGTGCCCTCTGGGGGCTGAGATAAGACCCGTTGAACCTGATCCAGTTTGGACTGGCGGAGGGAATGTCACGGGGACGCTCCTGCGCACCAGTGCGCGTGCACCCGTGGGCCTTTCGCCAGGAGGAAAGAAAGGCCCGAGGACAATGAAGATCTCCAAAAAGCTCGCAGTGTTCATGGCTGCGTTGGCGGGAGTGTTCATGCTCACCGCATGCGCGGACAGTGCAGACCAGGCAGGCGGTGGTGCCGGCGGCGCTGGCGGCGACAAGATCCGCATCGCGCTGGACTGGACGCCGAACACGAACCACACTGGCCTGTACGTGGCCATCAACAAGGGCTACTTCAAAGACGCCGGTTTGGATGTGGAGGTTCTGCCGTACAACGACTCCAACCCGGATCTCATGGTCGATGCCGGGCAGGCGGAGTTCGGCGTGAGCTTCCAGGACACCGCTACGATCACTATGGCTGCTGGGGCAGACGTGCGCTCGGTCCTCGCGGTCCAGCAGACCTGGTCCACTGAGGTCTCCGTTTTGGCGGACCGCGACGAGATCAAGAGCCCGGCTGACCTGGACGGCCTGACCTACGGCGGCTTCGCTAACCCGTCGGAGGAAGCCACCATGCGCGGCGTCATCCAGGCCGCCGGCGGCAAGGGCGACATCGAGACCGTCACCCTGGGCACCAGCGCGTATGAGGCGCTGTACAACGGCGACGTGGACTTTACCGTCCCCTTCGTCGCCTGGGAGGGCATTGAGGCCGCAGATCGCGGCGTCGAGCTGAAGAACTTCGCCTACACCGACTACGGCTTCCCGGACTGCTACAACGTGATCATCCTGGGCAACGGCACCTGGCTGGAGAAGAACCCGGAGCAGGCGAAGAAGTTCGTCCAGGCACTCCAGCGCGGCTACCAAGACTCGGTCGATGACCCGGATGCTGCAGCCCAGATCCTGCACGAGGAGAACTCGGACCTGCTGACGGACGTGGACTTCCTCAAGCGCAGCCAGCGCATGCTCGCCGAGAAGTACATGCTCGATGAGGGCGGCAAGTTCGGCCGCCAAACCGAGGAGCACTGGGCTGAGCTGGGCACGTTCCTGGGGGAGCAGGGCCTGCTTGTGGATGCCAACAACAAGCCGCTGACCGAGGACCCGGACTGGTCGACCTACTTCACCAATGAATACCTCGCGGATTAGCGTCGTCACGCCGGTCGTCTTCCTCACCGCCCTCATTGCGGTGTGGGAGGCTGCCGTGCGCCTGACCGGGGTCCGCCCGCAGATCCTCCCGGCGCCCAGCCGGGTGGTCACCGCCGGGTGGGAGCAGCGCGAGGTCATTGCCGGCCACGCCGCGTCCACGCTGGGCGTCACGCTCGCTGGCTTCGCGCTGTCTATGGTGTGCGCGTGGTTCATTGCCATCGCGGTGGACTTCTCGCCCACACTCAAGCGCGGCCTCATCCCGCTGCTGGTGGCCTCGCAGACGATCCCCGTGATCGCCATCGCTCCGCTGATGATCATTTGGTTCGGCTTCGGCATGCTGCCGAAGATGCTCGTGGTCGCTCTGGTCACGTTCTTCCCGGTGGCCATCGGGCTGATCGAGGGTTTTGACCGCACTGACCGCGAAGCGTCGAACCTGTTGCGTTCCATGGGGGCCAGCCGCTGGCAGGAATTCAGTTTGGTGAGGTTGCCGTCGGCTCTCCCGTCGTTCTTCACGTCCTTACGCATTGGCATCACCTACGCCGTGACGGGCGCGATTTTCGCTGAGTACGTTGGTGCGCGCCAGGGCTTGGGCATTTACATGAGCGTGCAGAAGAACGCGTTCCGGACGGACCTCGTGCTCGCGGCGGTGGCCGTGACGGCGGTGCTCAGCATCGCGCTGTACCTTTCCACGTACCTCATTGAGCGTGCCGTCATTCCGTGGCACGCGGCCGAAAGGAGGGCGCGCCGTGGCTGAAACACCCCGCCTCTCACTCCAGTCCGTCAGCCGCACATTCGGGGCGTTGCACGTGCTTGACGGTGTCTCCTTCGACGTCGCGCCGGGGGAGTTCGTCTCCCTCGTCGGGCCATCGGGCGCGGGCAAATCAACGCTGTTCAACATCATCGCAGGCCTCGACGCGCCCGGCGCAGGCACAGTGCTTTTCGACGGCACCCCCGCCGCCGGCCGCCGCGACCTCACCGCCTACATGCCCCAAAAGGACTTGCTCTTCCCATGGCGCAGCATCTTGGCGAACGCGGCACTCGGGTTGGAAGTCCAAGGCGTGCCGCGGAAGGAAGCGCGCGCCCGGGCCCGCGCATGGTTCCCCCGCTTCGGCCTGGACGGTTTCGAGGACTCGTTGCCCTTCGAGTTGTCCGGCGGCATGCGCCAACGTGCCGCGCTGCTGCGCACGGTGGTGCAGGAGCGCAGCACCCTGCTTCTTGATGAGCCGTTCGGCGCCCTCGACTACCTCACCCGTCAAGAACTCCAAACGTGGATGCAGCAGGTGTGGGCCGACAACTCGTGGACGGCGCTGCTGATCACCCACGACGTGCGCGAGGCCGTCATGCTGTCTGACCGCGTGGTCGTGTTCAGCCCGCGGCCGGCCACGGTGCGCGAGATCGTGGAGATCGACTTGCCTCGCCCCCGCGGGATCGATGTGCTCGCATCCCCGGAGTTCGGTGAATACGAACGGCAGATCCTGTCGCTGCTTTAACTTTCTTTGATTCCGTGGGCTGACCCCACGGAATCGAGCGCCTGCTGCCAAAAGTCGCGCTCGAGGCGCGATGCGGTGCGGAAGATGTCCAGCAGGCGCTCAAACCGCGGTGTCCCCACGAGGTCCTCGGCGGGCATCTCGGCAAGCCGGTCCAGCGTCTCGATGGATGCCTGGCCCATGCCTTGGAAGTCCTCGGCGGCGTAGGTGGTGATCCAGTCGCTGTACGGGTGATCCTTGCGGCCCTCCAGGCGCGGGGCAAGGTATGTGCCGATCTCGGCGTACCCGATCTGGCACGGAGCCAACGCAATCTGCAGCTCCAGCACGTCACCGGCCAGACCCGTGTCGATCACGTAGCGGGTGTAAGCCACGGTGCCCATCTTCTCCGGGGCGCGGTCGAGCTCGTCTTCGGAAATGCCCCACTCGGCGGTGAGCTTCCGGTGCAGCTTCGTCTCGTCGATAATGCCGGACATCGCGGTGCTCACGGCTTCAATCTCCGACAGACGACGGCTCTTGAACGCGGCCAGGGCATGCGCCCGGGCGAAGTGCACGAGGAAGAGGTAATCCTGCACGAGGTAGTCTTGGAAAGCTTCGAGGGGCAGTGTGCCGTCGCCAAGCTTTTCCACGAACTCGTGCTTCGTGTATTCCTCCCACTCCGGCGCGCGGGACTTCAGTTCTTCATACAGCGTGGTCATGGTTGCTCCTAGTTAGTGTTGATCGGCTCGGCGTAGGCGGCGTCGAAGAAGTCGAGCTCAAGTGCCACCGCGCGGCCGAAGAAGTCGCTGAGAACCTGGCGGGTCTCCTCGTCCTTCTCGCCGAGGCGGTCGACCTCGCTACGCAGGAACTCCACCAGGGTGTGGAATTCGGGGTAGTCGTGCAGCTCAATCCACTCGTTGTGGACGAAGCTCTCCGGGCGATCCTCCGGGGCCTTGACGGCCCAGTCGAGGTAGAGCCACTCGGCGACGACCAGCACACCGAGCGCCGCCGCGTAGGAGCGCGTCTCCGCCGCCTCACGCATCAGGCCGGTGAAGCCTGCCGTGGCGTCCGAGTCCGGGATCTCCTTGCGCTGCTGCTCGCTCACGCCCAGCTCGTCGAAAGAGCGCAGGAAGTAGGTGTTCTCATCGCCTGCGACCTCGCCGATGAACTGGGCCAAGCGCAGGCGCGGCGCCAGATCGTCCGCAGTGGACATAGCCGCGCCGAGCAACTGCAGGAAGCTGTCCACGAACCGGTAGTCCTGGACCAAGTAGGAGGCCATGACGCCGGGGTCAATGGTGCCGTCGAAAAGCTCCTGCACAAAGCGGTGATTGACTGCTGCATCCCACGTTTCTCGGTGGGTGTTGCGCAGCTCGTCGGTAAATCGTGCATCAGTCATAAGGACATTCCTCCGCGAATTCGAATTCGATCAGGTTCAGCGGGTGTGATCTCAGCCGGACTAGTTGCCCGGCACCCCGTGTCGTATGAGTCCACGCTACCGGAAACGCGGACTCCCCGCGGCGCCGTTTTCACGGCCTCCGCGGGGAGTCGGTACAGGTTCAAGTTGCAGTCCTTCCGCCACAGCGCCTCGTAATCACATCAGTCACTGCAACCACAACGGTTCACAACTTTAACATCAGTGGGGGAGGGGCGCCACTTTCCGCGTTGAAAAGTTTCTCAGCGGCCTAAAACTGCAGGTTTTTGGTGAAATCCTGGATAGCCTGCTGCACCTGCGGCAGCTTGAGAATGGCCCCGGCAAGGACAGCCAGTGCCGCGAAACCCAGCCCGACCGAGATCGGCGCGAAGCCGGTGTACGCGCTGCCGAGCGGTGGTTCTTTCGGCGTTTCCCAGCCATCCGGGATCTTGTCGGCGTTGTCCTTTTGCGAGGATGCTGAGCTGAACGCCTGCAGCGCCGATCCGCTGCCACTGGAATCAGCCGCCTGAGCAGCCGGAACCGAGAGCAGCGACGCCGACAACGCAGCCGCAGCGAAAGCAGTGGTGAGCTTCTTCATAGTTAGCTCTTGGCGTGGCGTTCAACGATGTCGCCGAACTCAGGCAAAACCGGGGCCACGATCTTGCCCACCTTGCCGCGTAGCGACGAATACACCTTCCCCACAGCCGCCGGCGCCCGATCCGCGAACGAATCGCCGATTTTCAGCACCGAATCGGTGACCTCGTCCTCATTGGCGGCGAGGTAGGCGCCGAACGAGTCCTTGTCACCGCCGGACTGGTACTTGTCCCAGTGCGGAGTCAGCTCCTCGACGATGTTGGGCAGGAGCTGGTTGATGCCTTTGCGGAGGGCGTCGTCGTCGACACGCGTGGCAGCGCCAACCGCTCCCTTGATTGCCATGCCAGTCACACCGGACTGGTTGGACACAGTTTCGTTGGCCAGATTGGTCAGGTCGCCCACGACAGCGTCGCGGGTGGGGTCGTTGAGAATTGCTTTCAAGTCACTCATGCCAGCTATCGTATGCAGAACTGCACAGCTCGCGCACAGCAAGGGTCGAGGTGGGGTCTTGCTGGCGTGCGTGAGTTTAGAACGGCAGGCGGAATCCGCCGTTGTTCTGCATGAACGCGAAGATGGCCGCGCCGGCGGCACCCAGCAGCGCCAAGGCACCGAGCAGGATTCCGGCACCCGATGAGCCGTTGCCAAGGGTTGGGCCGGTCTGATTCGGGGTAGTCCGGCTGGACTCACCGACGGTGAACCTGATCTGGGACGCCTTCTTCGAATTATCAGGGAAAGTGGCCATCACCGAAAATTTCACCCTTGCGCCCCGGCCGGAGTTGGCGGGAGCCTTGGCGGTCACCACGCCAGTGCTGCGATCCACCGAGGCAGTCCAGCCGCTAGGGACCTCCCCCAATGCGAAGGTGGTGCCGGCAGGAACGTTCTTCTTGGTTGGAGCAGCGCTACCAGCCTTGTTGGCCGGGATTGTCACGGTCGGGTACGTGATCGTGGCGTTGTCTCGCTGCCACTGTCCCTGCTCGGAGATGGTGAAGTACAGCGTCTCCAGCTGGGTATTGCCGTTCGGGAACCAGACTTCGACGGCTACGGTGAACCGACCCGGCAGAAGATTGCCCTTCGGCTTAACGGTCACGTCGCCCTTGTGATTTATAGTCGCTTCCACGGTGTTGCGAAGCTGCGGGTTCAGGTCGTGGCGGATCTTGAAACTCGTGCCTGCAGGCAGGGACGCGGTCTGGCGGGCGGTGGCTGTCTCATTGCCGCGCATGGTCACCGATTCCCACACCGCTTTGTGCTCGTTCAGCTTTTGCTGCGCAGTGACCGTGGCTTGGTAAAACCCAACGTGGCGGCCTGCGCGCGTTTTCACGGTCACGGGGAACTCGATCCGCTTCTGGGAATTGTTCTCCTTGTTCACCGGTGCCTTAACGGTGACGACACCTGCCGAGTCAACGGAAAATTTAAAGCCTGCATACTCAGGCTGCACGGAGAACTGGTAATCACCCTCGGGGGTGCCCTGCGGGACAATGCGCACTTCGCCGCCGAAGCCTGTCTCGGCATCGGGCCAGGTCAGGCCTCCAACGGGTGCTTTTCCCGCAGTGGTCTGGGCGGTGGCAATCGGGGCGGTGGGTGCGCTAATGCCTGCACCGACGAGCGCGGTAGCGCTAACCAGCGCGATGGCCCGCATTGTGATCTTCATGGTTGTGGTCTCCAGGCAGTCTGATTCTTATACTTAAAATTGACTGCCAGAAGAGTAGCAAAACGTCATGAAATAGTTTCAGCCCAACGTACATAGACATCCCGGGCGGTCGACGCGAAAGCGCTATTGTCCCCACGCAGCGGCTCAAGCTTGACGACGCCCCGAGCCAAAGCCTCACCCGCCGCCACCGGCGAGTCGAAAACCGGGATGCCCTCGATCCGAGCACCGGGGATCGCGGCCGCAGCGCACAGGGCGGAGTAGCTGCGGATGGCGCCGCCGTGGTGGGCGCAGAACTCGTCAGCGATGATGAGCAGTTGTTCAGGCGTGAGCGGTTTCATGAGCGGTTCAAGGGTGCTGCGGTTTCAGGTCGCTGCGGAAAAGTTTACAAACTGGATTTCTGTCTGGAACTGTTGGTGCAGGTCAGAGCGTTTCGTTGGTCTAGATCGACGACAAGCTTGTCGAGTAATCCGCACGACGCCTCCGGCGAGTCTTCTATCGGTTAGTTCTGGCGTCCGGTCCCGGTTTTATGGCCTTCGAGGGGCCTTGCCAAACCCGCTCCTGCAATCGAGTTTGTCATCGTTTGCAGGAGGCCCGGCGGCGAAGGGTTTAGGAGCGGAAAGCAGGGCCCGGCGGCCAGGGGAGGGCAGGGCCGGCGGGCGAGGGGCGAGCGAAGGCCCACCCCGAGACGCACCTCTACCCCTCACCTGGCCGGGCGCGACGGATCCGGGCTTCCATCCCGGTGTATCCGGGGATGGTGTCGCGGGCGAGCTGGGTGACGGTGGCGTCGTCAAGCATGCGAGCTGCTGCGATGGCGACCGCTCTTTTGACTGCTTCCTGTTTTGAGCACCCCCATGCGGAGGCGAGCACAGTGAGCGCGCGGTCTTCCTCGGTGGACAGTCTGAGCGTCATTGCCATGCGTGAATGGTATCAAACTGATACCGCACGCCATCTCGGGAATGGCCTCAGTGGTGCGTAGACTGACCACTGACATGTCCAGAGATAGAAAGGTCTCACATTGAGTGACGACACTTTGAGCGGTGACACCTACGACCGCATTCTCCCCATCGATATCAATGAGGAGATGCAGACCAGCTACATCGATTACGCGATGAGCGTGATCGTCGGCCGCGCGCTGCCTGATGTGCGCGACGGCATGAAGCCGGTGCACCGCCGCATTATTTACGCGATGTATGACTCGGGGTACCGTCCGGAGCGCAGCTACGTGAAGTCCGCGCGCCCGGTGTCGGACACGATGGGTCAGTTCCACCCGCACGGTGACTCCGCGATTTATGACACGCTTGTGCGCCTCGCGCAGCCGTGGGTCATGCGGTATCCGCTTGTTGACGGCCAAGGTAACTTCGGCTCCCGCGGCAACGACGGCCCGGCGGCCATGCGTTATACCGAGTGCAAGATGACGCCGCTGGCGATGGAAATGGTCCGCGATATCCGTGAGAACGCGGTCGATTTCTCCCCGAACTACGACGGCAAGGCTCAGGAGCCGGACGTTTTGCCGTCGCGTGTGCCGAACCTGCTGCTCAACGGCTCGTCCGGTATCGCCGTTGGTATGGCCACGAACATCCCGCCGCACAACCTCGGTGAGCTGGCGGAGGCCATTTACTGGATCCTGGACAACCACGACGCGGACGAGAAGACCACCCTCGACGCCTGCATGGAGCGTGTGAAGGGCCCGGACTTCCCGACGGCCGGCATGATCGTCGGCGACTCCGGCATCCGCGACGCGTACACCACCGGCCGCGGCTCGATCCGCATGCGCGGTGTGACCGAGATTGAAGAGGTGGGCACGCGCCAGGTCATCGTGATCACGGAGCTGCCGTACAACGTCAACCCGGACAACTTCATCTCCGGCATCGCCGAGCAGGTCGCTGCGGGCAAGATGACCGGCATCTCGAAGATCGAGGACGAGTCCTCTGACCGCGTGGGCATGCGTATCGTGGTCACGCTCAAGCGCGATGCGGTACCGCGCGTGGTGCTGAATAACCTGTACAAGCACTCGCCGCTGGAGACGAACTTCAGCGCCAACATGCTCTCGCTTGTCGACGGCGTACCCCGCACCCTTCGCCTGGACCAGATGCTGCGCTACTACGTGGCGCACCAGATCGAGGTCATTGTTAGGCGCACCCAGTTCCGCCTCGACGAGGCCGAAAAGCGCGCCCACATCCTGCGCGGCCTGGTCAAGGCGCTGGACATGCTCGACGAGGTCATCGCGCTGATCCGCCGTTCCCCGACGGTCGACGAAGCGCGCGAAGGCCTGATGTCGCTTCTCGACGTCGACGAGGTCCAGGCCGACGCCATCCTGGCGATGCAGCTGCGCCGTCTGGCAGCCCTCGAGCGCCAGAAGATTGTCGACGATCTCGCTGCCATCGAGGCCGAGATTGCTGACTACAAGGACATCCTGGCCAAGCCGGAGCGCCAGCGTGCGATTGTGGCTGACGAGCTGCGCGAGGTCGTCGATAAGCACGGCGATGAACGCCGCACCAAACTCGTCGCCGCTACCGGCGACGTGACCGAGGAAGACCTCATTGCCCGTGAGAACGTCGTGGTCACCATCACTGCGACCGGCTACGCCAAGCGCACCAAGGTGGACGCCTACAAGTCGCAGAAGCGCGGCGGCAAGGGCGTGCGCGGTGCCGAGCTGAAGCAGGACGACGTGGTGAAGAACTTCTTCGTCTGCTCCACGCACGACTGGATCCTCTTTTTCACCAACTTCGGCCGCGTCTACCGGTTGAAGGCCTACGAGCTGCCGGAGGCGGGCCGCGCCGCCCGCGGCCAGCACGTGGCCAACCTGCTGGAATTCCAGCCGGAGGAGAAGATCGCCCAGGTCATCCAGATCCAGACCTACCAGGACGCCCCGTACCTGGTGCTGGCTACCCGCGACGGCCGCGTGAAGAAGTCCCGCCTGACCGATTACGAGTCCGCTCGTTCCGCCGGCTTGATCGCCATCAACCTCAACGAGGGCGACACCCTGATCGGCGCGTCCTTGGTGGGCGATGACGACGACATTCTGCTCGTCTCCGAGCAGGGCCAGTCCATCCGCTTCACCGCCGACGACGAGCAGCTGCGCCCGATGGGCCGCGCCACCGCCGGTGTGAAGGGGATGCGCTTCCGCGGCGACGACCAGCTGTTGGCCATGACCACCGTGTCCGACGGCCAGTACCTGCTGGTGGCCACCTCCGGCGGCTACGGCAAGCGCACCCCGATCGCGGAGTACAACCCGCAGGGCCGTGGCGGCATGGGCGTGATGACGTTCAAGTACACCCCGAAGCGCGGCAAGCTCATCGGTGCCCTGGCAGTGGAGGAGGATGACCAGATCTTCGCCATCACGTCAGCTGGTGGGGTGATTCGTACGGAGGTGAACCAGATTCGGCCGTCGTCACGCGCGACGATGGGAGTGCGCCTGGTGGACCTCGGTGACGACGTTGAGCTGCTTGCTATCGACGTCAACGTCGAGGACGAAGGCGAGCAGGAAGCCACCGCAGTGGCCAAGGGTGAGAAGACCCTCGAGGAGGTCTCTGACACCGTCTCCAGCGCCGCCTCCACCGAAGTCTCCGGCACGGCGGTGAACGTGAACTCCGTGGAGACCGACGAGGTCGGGGAGTCGCACGACTACGAGGATGAGGAGTAGGCCATGGCCGCACGCAACGTGACCCTCACCCGGATTCGGCCGGGCAGCGCCTTCAAGATCGGCATCCTGCTGTCGCTGATCGGCTTCGCAGCATGGCTGCTCGCCGTGACGGTCCTGTACTTCGTCATCGATGCAGCAGGTGTCGTGGACTCGATGAACTCGCTGATCGGCGGCGTCGGCGGCGAGACCGCGATCGATTTCCCGCTCGTGCTGGCCCTGGCCGGTCTGAGCGGGGCGACCGGTGTCGTCTTCGTCGCTCTCATGGCTCCGCTGACCGCGTTCATCTACAATGCGTTGGCAGACCTTGTTGGTGGCCTAGCCATCGAACTAACCGACCAGCAATAGGGCATGTGACCAGGCGATTTGGTTCTATCAAAGCGTCTGGGTAATGTTCTAGAAGTTCCGAGCGGGGCCTATAGCTCAGTCGGTTAGAGCGCATCGCTGATAACGATGAGGTCGCAAGTTCGATTCTTGCTAGGCCCACAAGTTCGGAACAAAGGGGCATTAGCTCAATTGGTAGAGCGCCTCCCTTGCAAGGAGGAGGTCAGGAGTTCGATTCTCCTATGCTCCACAGCTCAGACCCCCTGGCTTCGGCTAGGGGGTCTTCTTGTTGTGTGCGACGTCCGTAGGAGAAAGGCTGCCGAGCTCCGGGTCTCAAACTCATAAATCGAAGTGCGAAACTGCTAACTCCTGGCGGAGGGATACGTGGTCATGGTCGGGGGTCAGGGGAGAAAGGCCACGGTCTACAGCCGCGCTTAGAGGTTGGAATCTAAGAGTCAATGAAACTATGAAATGAATGGCTGAAATTCGCACTTTCATTCGCAGTTTGACACTTTGATTCTCAGTTTGATGCAAAGTGGGAATCTCAGAGACATGAACTAGACCCTTATCGTTCTTCCGGCCTGCAGTTACATCCGCGGTCCACGGGGATCATCAACCTGCCCAAAGTCGCCCGCGCGGTTTTTGGTGGCTTGGCATTCGGTGCCGGTAGTTCTAGAGGGTTGGCATTTCCCAGCTAGTCACCGCCTGAACTTGGCGGTTCGTTGCTGCACCCGGCATACGTTTGAGCATCCAGTTGCGCGCTGCCGCTATGCGAGCACCGCCGGTGTGCACAGAGCGCCCAACAAGCCTGGATTGACGGGCAATCTGCTGGCTTCGGCGCAGACGGTGCTCGTCGTAAGCGCTCAAATCCACAGTGCCCTTCTGGAGAAGCCCGGCAAGAACTGCAGCATCTTCTAGGCCCTGGCACGCGCCCTGACCGAGGTTCGGGGTCATGGCGTGGGCCGCATCGCCCACCAACACCACCTTGCCGGAGTGGTAACTCGGCAGGGGAGACGCCAACTCCTGGATGGGCAGGTACTGGATCGACTCATCCGGCGTTGAGCGAAGCAAAGCAGGAATGGGCTCATGCCACTGACCGAAGGCGTCCCTCAACTGGCTCAGGCCGGTCTCGCCGGGTTGAGCTTCCGGGCCGGTGCGGACAGCGAACCAGTAGACGCGGCCGTCGTGAAGCGGAACGGCGCCGAATCGAGCGCCTGCGCCCCAGGTTTCGAAGCCGGCGTCGAGTACCGGGCCCTCGGTGATTGCCCGCCACGCGCTGTAGCCTGCGTAACTGATTTCTGGGCCGTCAAAGCAGCTGCGGCGCACCGCGCTGCGGATCCCGTCTGCACCGACGACCACGTCGAACTGTTCCACCGCGCCGTTGGCGAAGGTGACAACGCCGGAGCTAGCGTCAACGGCCAAAGCCTCGGCGGAGGTGTGAATGCGCGCCTCAGGGATGTCGTCGATAAGCAGCGCGTGGAGCTCGGAGCGACCGAGCGCGAGTGAAGCTTTGGTGACCTCAGCTGGGATATGCGTCAGCCAATTCCCCTGGGGGTTGCGAATTCCACCCCGTAGAGGGACTTGGTTCTGTTGCAGCTCACGGAAGCGAGCGCCGATGCCTAAAGCATCGAGGGCGGCCAGACCGTTCGGGGCGAGGGTGATACCGGATCCACCACCGCGCACCTGTGAATGACTTTCGTAAACCTGCACGTCCATGCCGTTGCGGTGAAGTGCCGCGCCCAGTGCAAGACCCGAAATACCAGCGCCGATGATGCCTATTTTCATAGTCCCCGAGCTTACGGGGCGGCTGTGCTCCCCAGCCTGACTATCTCGCGTCAGGCACTGACCCGTCGACGAACACGAAGCGGGCATCACTCATCTCCTCCAGGGCGGCGCGTACACCCGCGGCGGTTCCGGACTCGGGGTGGTTCATATGGGCCAGCACAATCGCGCCGTCAGGCGCGTCCTGGATGCGGGCGGCGACCTGACTTGCGGAAGCTTTGGCTCCGTCATCACCATTGACTGAGAACCCAGCGATGCTCACGCCGAGGTCGCGGGCAATCTGCACGGCGACATCGTCGTAATGGGCAGTTCCGGAACGGAACCAGGTCGAATCGGCACCGAAAGAACGCAGCAACTCGCGGTTGACTTCGATCTCGTCAATAACCTCGGCGGGAGAGCTCGTACCGGCGATGCCGTAGGCGGATTGGCCATTCACCGACAAGGGTGCGTGGAGGGTGCCGTGGTTTTCGAGGCGGAAGAGGGGGTCGCTGTGAAGCGTGCGCGTCATGTCAGGGTTCTCCTCGATCCAGCGGTGGTTGAGGAAGAGCGTCGCGGGAACGCTGAACTCCCGAAGCGTATCGACGAGCGCCTCATCTACCCCCATCCCCGTCGGGCCGCCGCACGCGTCAAAGGTCAGGGCGATCGTGTGCGCGTCGGGCGTGGTGGGGACAGTGTCGGTGATGCCGTCCATGTGCAGATCGAACGTAGTGGGGGTAAGGGTCGCGTAGGTCTCAGCCGACGGCGGGGCAGTGGTGCTCGGTGTCGTGCTGGTCGGGGTGACTGCGGTGGTGCGCGTGCCGCTGGCCTGCGTGTTCCCCTCCAGATTGGCGCACCCGCCGAGCACGGCGGCACCGGCGGCGATGAGAGTGCCGGTGAGGAATTGTGCGCGACTGAACTGCTGATCCATTCCGCTTATCGTCATGGGCCGGCGGGCGGTGCGCAACAATGGCCTCCGAATTGTCCCCATCTGGGGGACGCGGCGGCGACGGGGAAGCGCGTTGACTACCAGGTATGCGTAGTTCAACGTTCATGTCTTTCACGGTGACAGATCCGCAATACCCTCGAAGGACCGGAGCCTTTAACTAAGGAGCAGTCGTCGTGGACTATTTCAAGAAGTTGTCGGACATTATCAAGGAATTGAAGAGCGGAGGCGACTTTCTTTTCCAGCTTGTCGGATTTGTCGCAGCAGTAACGACGCTTATCGCGTTGTACCGCCGGCAAACTCCAACTCAAGTTTGGGCGAGTGCAGTCGAGATGCTGGGTGCCCAGAAGGTCGGCGACAAGCTCGAAAACGAACTACCGCTGATCCTGGATCCGGATAAGCTTTCGGGAAACATCTTTCTGCTGCTCAGCGCGTTAACCGTTCTTAGTATGTCAATTGCACCCTTTTTCAAGGCGAAAGAAGACAACTGGCGCATTATAGAGCAGGCCAAGGGTTTGCTTGGGTGTCGTGCTGCCAGCAGTTTTTGGATCCTTCTGCTCGCAGCTGCCCAGTTCGTGACACCAACGCATGTACCGTTATGGGTCATCGGCTGTGGGTGCGTGCTTACACTTTTGTATCTCTTGGGCGGGTCGTTCATCTTGATGAGCACTAACCCGGCACCAGAAGGGGACTTGAAACCGGAGGATTACAGTTACCAGCACGGTTTACGTGATTTGTCTTGGGTGCTCAGTATGGTCGTTCTTGCTCTCATATTCGTGATCGCAGGGCCAATCTTTATCGCCGTACTTTGGCTCTGCTCTGTAGAGCGAGAGACCTTGAGAAAGACGAAGATCGAACTGGCTCGGGATAATGTCCCGTCAGGGTCTTTCGAAGTTACTCGTGGGACCGAAAAGCCGTAGAGCGCTCCTGCGAAACGTTCGGCAAGTTTGTTACTGAGTGTCGTGAGTACTCGCGAATTCGACGAGTCTTATTGCGCGATGTGCCCAGACACAAAACGAAAGAACCCTCCAGCAAATGAGCTGGAGGGTTGAGCTAACGCGGTTGGTTAGTTGCGGCGCTTAGGAAGTTCGGCTACTCGCTCGATTGGCGTAGTCCGCGTGGGAAACGAGCAGTTCGGAGGCCCGGTGGCGGCATCGGCCGCTTGGCCTGAAGGCGAGTCGGATGGGTGCTTTTCGGATCAGCTGTCCGCAGACTGTTTCTTAGTTTATCTTTACGTTATACTCATGAAACGATTTTGCAATCATTCCAGAGCGGATCTTGAGGCGGTCTACGGAACATGGATTCACGCACTAGCGGTTTCGCACGATTAACCCAGTTTCTTCAGGCACTTTTCCCGCAGCGCAACGCTCGTAACGCGTCGCTCGCAACCTGCGTGATCACAGCGCTGACGGCTTCCTTCCTGGTGGCTCCGCAGGCACAGGCGGAAGATACGACGACCTACCGCGGTACGAACGGTATTGGCATCGTCACCAAGCATGTCGATGACGCGACATCAGTCAGCGAGGTCGAAGAGTCCTTCCGGACCGCCAAGGAGATGGGTGTTGAGTGGACCCGTGTTGGCGCTCCGTGGTACCACATCGAGCGCGAGCGAGGTCACTACAACTGGAAGTTCCTCGACCAGACCGTTGAGATCGCTAAAAAGTACGACATCAAGGTCATGATGCAGGTCTCCACCGCACCTCAGTGGGCGACCAGCGTTGGAGACATGTCCGAGGCAGAGAAGAACTCGCTTGACCACTACAAGGACACCTACGCGCCGAAGCCCGAGTACTACAACGACTACGGGCGGTACTTCGCTGACGTGGTCAAGCGCTACTCTGCCCACGGAATCGTGGACTACGAAGTGTGGAACGAGCCGTCGATGCAGGGCTTCTGGAGGGAATCCTCCGAGCACCCGAACCCGAGCCCGGAAAGCTACACCAAGCTTCTGCAGGCGACGTACCCGAAGGCGCACGCTGCTAACCCGGGCGTGAACGTCATTGCTGGTGGTCAGGTTGTGCTTCCCACTTACGATGATGGCACCGTCGTCAACGGTGTGGAGTACCTCGAGCGGATGTATGACGCTGGTGCCAAGGGTAACTTCGACTCCTTGGCCCACCACCCCTACGGCATCGGTGCAGAGTACTGGGAATACAACGGCTGGGCCTACATGTTCGATGAGCCGAAGACGAAACGCTCCCCAGGCAAGTCCCTCCACTCCGTGATGTCCGCTCACGGTGACGGCCACAAGGAAATCTGGTTGACCGAGACCGGCCAGGACACCCTCAACGCCAACGAGCAGGTGCAGGCGGAGGCCTACCAGGACTACATGCAGGCCTGGAACGAAACCCCCAATCTTGGGCCGATCATCTTCTACCAGCTCCACGACCGCAAGCCCTACGGATCCAATGATAAGGAAGACTACTTCGGTGTTCTCCGTGCCGATGGTTCGTGGAAGCCGGCTGCCCACACCATTAAGAACTTCACCGGCGGTGATGACGCCACACCGGTCGAATCCGGAGCCGTGCCGCCGGCTGACGACGACATTGAGGTGGACTCCGGCGCACCCGTTCCTGCAGAAGGATCCGAGCCCTCTGAATCGTCCGAAGCCTCCCAGCCTTCGAAGCCCGATTCCGAAGAAAAGGCCGAGGCGAACAAGGAGAAGTCCGCACAAAAGTCGGACTCCGGAGATAGCCCCTTGGCTCGCCTGTGGACATCCATCTCTGGCTTCCTGCGCAATAACGTGTGGAAGAAGTTCCTGGACTTGTTCTCCTAGTACTCCCGGTAGGACTAACCCGAAGCTCCCGGTGGGTGTGCTCTAGCGGCACGGCCTCCCGGGAGCTTTCGCTATGTTGTCCCGCTGTTGGCAGGCCGTGCGGAAAAGTTGACAAACGTTTCCCCGGTTTGGGGCACCGAAAACCTTTTGACCTGCACAAATGGCGCTAGGCAGAAATCCAGTTTGTCAACTTTTCCGCAGGAGGCGGATGCCCTTGAGTCCTCAACGCTGAGCAAACAGAAATCTCCGCGTCAAGGCCCCCTTTTGAGGCCCCGGGGGTCTCGTTTGATCACGACGAACCTGCAGTTAGCGGGGAAAACTAGTCCGCCACTCCGTCACGTTGTGCACCGCCACGCCGTGCCTATGTAACGAACACGTATCGGCTAAGTAAATAGCACATGTAGAAAAGCCGAAGAACTTTGTGTACAAATTAAGAAACCTCAAGTTTCTATCAGGAGGCATGGCATGAAGAAGAACACGCGAGTCGTCGGCAGCGCGATGGCCGCTCTGGCAATGAGCATTGGGTTAGCAGTCCCGCCGGCGGCGCTGGCGCAGGAAGACCCGAGCTCCCTCTCAGAGCTGAGTTCGTTGAGCTCGGGCAGCTCTGCGGTCGACGGCTTGAGCTCGACCAGCTCTGAACTGGACGGCTCGAGCGCCGCCGACACCGGGGCGGTGATGGATGACGTCGAAGAGCCAGATCCCGTCTACCGCAGTGGTCTCCCTAACGTGACTCCGCAGGGTGAACCGGGAACCGTGCTCGCTGAGGTGCCGCTCGACCAACGCGTGGGATTAGACAGCGCATCGGAGCAGTACCGCATTGCGTACACCACCGTGAACCAGCACGACCAACCTGCAGTGAGTACTGGCGCTGTCTTCTTGCCGGAGGGTGAGAAGCCGGAGGGCGGCTGGCCCGTGCTGGCCTGGGCGCACGGGACGGTCGGCTTGGCTGATGAGTGTGCGCCGTCGATCAACCCTCTCTCCCAGGTTGAAGCAGATTACCTTAACACCTTCCTGGACGAGGGCTACGCGATTGTCGCTTCTGATTACGTGGGGCTGGATTCTCCCGGCTTCCACAGCTACCTCAACGGAAAGGTCGCAGCAGAGAACGTTGTTGACTCCGTTGCTGCCGCGCACAACATGGAGATCCCGCAAGACAGTGAGCCCGTGTTCGCCGACAAATGGTCGGTGATCGGGCAGTCCCAAGGAGGCGGTGTTTCTCTCCATGTTGCTCGCCAAGCTACGGGGCTGAGTGAGGACATGGGGCTCGACTATCGCGGTGCAGTGGCAACGGGTGCACCGGCGTACGTCGAAAACCTCATGGTGGCTGCCGGACCTACCTTCCCGCGCACACCGCAGACCGGAATCTCGGCAACCTACTCGCTGTACATTCTCGCTGCTGTGCAAGAGGCTAACCCGGATGTCGACTTCGACTCCGCTTTGACCGACGAAGGCCGTCGCATGATTGCGGAATCCAAGAAGAGCTGTCTCTTCGAGGTCGCTGAAGCCATGAACGGTGTGAGCCTGGCGAAGGCATTCAACAAACCGCTGCGCGAGGTACCGGGCGCGGACGCCGCGATCCGTGACTTCCTGACCACCCCGGTGAGCGGCTACGACAAGCCGGTCTTCTTGGGCCACGGTCTGTGGGATTGGGACGTGCCCACCCCGATCGGGATGGTGCTCAACTCGGAGATCTGGGCCCGCCAGTTCATCGGCAACCCGCGCAACAACCGCGTGGTGGTCCGCTGGTACCCAGCCGACCACGTGGACACCATGCTCATTTCCACCAGGGATTCCGTGCCGTTCCTGGCCGGTATCATGAGCTAAACCCCAGTTGAAAGCTCACAGACTAGCCCGGGCTGCTTGTCAGCCCGGGCTATACCTGTAGCTCGGGGTGGATGTCTTTGTCCATGAGGACACGCTCGCGCCAGAACCCGGCCATCGCCAGGAGGAAGGCCGCCACTCCCACGAAGGCGAGGACACCGAGGGCTTGTTCCAAACGCGGGTCGCCGGTAGAGGAACCGAAGAGGGTGTGGCGCATCAGGTCCACCGAGAAGCGCATCGGGTCCCAGGAGTGGACCCACTGGATGAAGTCCGGCTGGACTTCTGGCGGGTAGACACCGTTGGAAGCGACAAGCTGCAAGGTCATCAGCACCATCGTCAGCAGGCGGCCCACGTTAGGGCCGAAAAGGGCGTTGATGGCGATGATCGAGGTGACAAACACCATCGAAATGAAGCACAGCGCGCCGAGCATCTGGCCGGGGTGCACCGGGTCGATATCCAGCAGGAAGACCTGGACGAGCCACAGGATCAGCGCCTGAATCAAGCCGATCCCCACGGCCGGGATCCAGGTGCCCATGACCACGCGCGCCGGGTTTGTACCGGAATCGATCGCACGGCGGGAGATCGGGTTGAAGATCATGAACATGATCAGGCCGCCGAACCACAGCGACAGCGACAGGAAGAACGGGGACAGACCCTGACCGAAGGTAGTCAGGGTGTCACCCGTCTCGTTGAGGCGGACAGGGGAGGAGGCCACGGATGAGGCGTCCTCCAGCTTGGAGCCTTCAAAGCGGGGGACTTGCTCGGCGCCTTCGGTGATCTTCAGGGCGAGTTCGCCGGAGCCGTCGTCAAGCTGAATGAGGCCTTCGTTGAGGGCTTCGACGCCGACGACGAGTTGGCGGGTGCCGTCGACAAGCATCGGGGTCTTCTCGGCTGCCGAGTCGACACCGAAGACCAGCGTCTCGGTGCCATCGGTCAGTTCCCCGGTACCCGTGACGAGCTTGCCGGAGCCGTCGTGCAGCAGCTTCAGCGCAGCGGAGAGGGTCTCCGCGCCATCGGCGGCCGTGTTGATGCCCTGCACGTACTCTGCAGCGGGGTCGTTGAGCTGGGTGGACAGCTCGCGGGCGCCGTCGCGAAGCTGCCGCAGCTTGCTGATCGTCTCCGGATCCAGCGCGGTATCGACCATCTGCTGCGTCTCCGGATCAACGGTGATGCCGGCCGCCGCCTGCGCCTCACGGGCCTTGTCGACCAGGTCGCGCGCTGCCGGACCGCCGACGTTTTCTAGGTCGTCGATCGCTTGGTCCAGCGCCTCATTGATCTTCCTGTTGGCCTCCTGCAGCTGTGCGAGCTGGTCGCTGACACCGGTGACTTCATCCACTCCAGCGGACACAGCGGCAGCACCGGCACCCAGCGCGTTGGTCGCCGTGCGCAGTTTGTCCATGCCGTCCGCGAGCTCGTCGGCGCCGTCCGAAGCTTCCCCGAGGCCTTCGTTGAGCTTCTTGGCGCCGTCGTCCAGCTTGTTGGCACCGTCGTCAAGCTTGTGCGCGCCATCGACGAGTTCCGGAAGCTTTTCGACGGCAGTATCAACCCCATCCTCAAGCTTGTGCACCCCGTCCTCAAGCTTCTGGGAGCCATCCTTCGCTTCACCGGCACCCTCGTGCAGTTGACCGGCACCCTCAGAGGCTTGGTCCATGCCGTCCCCGATGGTGTTGAAGCCCATGAACAATGTGTTGGTGATTTGCTCGCCGACGGTGCTACTGATCACCGCCGTCATCACACGCGCCACCTGGTTACCCAGCATGGTGGGGATGAAGCCGTTGGTGTTGTTCAGCGTGACGTTCATCTTCGCCGGGTGCGGCTCGTCAGAGTTCACGGACACTGCGGCCTCAGAGAAGTCCTCCGGGATCTCCACACCCAGGTAGTACGTGCCGTCCGCGATGCCCTGCTGGGCTTCCTCTGCGCTGACCTCGACGAAGTTCATCGGCTCGACCTTGAGCAACTCTTCCGTCACCTGGTCGCCGGCGCGCATTTCCTCCCCGTCAGGGCCTACAGCGCCCTTGTCCGAGTTGACCAGCGCCACCGGGATCTTGTCCAAGTTGCCCAACGGGTCGAAGTACGACCACACGAAAATACCACCGAACAGCAGCGGTAGAACCGTAATGGCCAGCAACGCCAGCGGCGGCAAGATGCCATTGAGCAGCTTGCGGAAGTGGGTGCCCACATGAAGTCCGGAAATCATGCGCTGGCCTCCTCAGTCTGATCGGTGTGTTCGGTCTGTTCGGTTTCAAGTTCGGGCTCGGACGGGTTGCCCGAGCGCAGATCTATGACGTGGTCCGCGTGGTTGCCTGGGTCCTCGTTCACGGTGCTCACGACAACGGGTAGGTGGCGGGAGAGCGTGAGAAGGTCGTCGAGAAGCTCCTGGCGCAGCTCTGCACTGCGGATCTGATCGATGTCGTCCACGACGATCGCCACGGCGTTCTTGCGCGCGACCAGCGCGAGAAGGACGCGCAAACGGAAACGGTCCTGGACGGTCAGATCACCGACGTCGAGAGACGGGTCAAGGTCAGTCAGGCGCAACGGCTCCAGCCACGGCTTGACCAAGTCGTGGCTGAGAATGTCCTTCGGCACGAACTTGAAGAACGGTTGCGCCCAGGCGACCTGCTCGCGAATCACCTCGCGGGTGTCCACCTGGCGCTCCAAGCTGTCCAGCAGCGTGGTTCCGGCGAGCGCGACCTTCTTGAAGCGCTGGCGGGGCTTCGAGGCGTCGCCAACATGCACGTCACCGCTCTTCTGGCTGAAGCGGCCGGCGAGCGTCATGCACAGCGTGGTCGCGCCGACTTCGCGCTCAGTGATCAGGAGGGTCAGGCCGTCGTAGGTGTCGAACGTCAGCGGATCATCGCCTTTACGCAAAACAAGATCCCGCACGTTGAAGATGGGTTCCATTGGGTGCCCCCTCGGCTAAGTGGAGGATAGACTATCGGAAATTCATGCTGTATCATTCCGCACTACAAGACTGTAGTCAAGGCGGGGACGATGAGATCTGACGCAAAAGCACGGCGCGAAAAAATCATTGACGCGGCATGCGACCTGCTGCGCACCCGCCCCGAATCCACCGTCACCCTCGAGGCCATCGCTGCCCGCGCCGGGGTCGGCATTGCCACTCTCTACCGCAACTTTCCCACCCGGGCGGACCTCGACGCCGCGTGCGGGCTGCGGTTGTTGACGAACGTGGGGGAGTTCATCGACGAAGCACTCTCACGCTTTGCCGACGACCCCCAGGCCCACTGGGACACCTTTGTGTGGCAGCTTCTCGATTACGGTGCCGGCCCCCTCGTCGCCGCTATCGCCCATGACCGGTGGCAGCACCATCCGGAACTGTCCGCCGAACGGGCGGCCACCATGGAGGCCTTCCAAGGTGTGCTGGACAAGGCGGCGCCAGCCGGACTGGTGCCTGCCGGGCTCACGCCGCTCGAGTTCGCCGCCGAGATGTTCGTGGTCACACGGCCTCTCGACGGCGAGATGGTGGCAGTTGACGCAGACGTGCAGCGCCGCCTTGTTGGTCGGTTGCTCACGGCCTGGAGGAACGCGGGATAGCTACCGCCGCTACTGGTTGCCGCGGGGGTTGGTGGCGTTGCGCTGATCGTCGTCAAGCGTGTCCAGCGTGGACAGCTGCTCATCGATGGAAGACAGAAGCTCCTCATCGCGCTCCGCCGGCTCCTCCGACAGCGGGCCGTGAGCCGAGTGAGCGCCAGCGGCCTCGTTCTCGACGCGGTTCCCGCTGCCGATCTTGTCGGCGGTCTCACCCTGCGCTTGGGTGCGCTGGCTCGTGGTGGTCGAGTACACGTGGGTCACAGAGCCGTCCGAATTGGTGTGCTCGTCCGTCTTCTTCACCGGACGGTGGTCCTTGCGTGGCACCTGCTTCGGCTCCTCGCGCAGGAAGAAGTACCAGACAGCGCCACCGATCGCGGCCAGGAGAGCAAGCACGCCGGTCGCTGCGCCGATGCCCTTCGCCTGCTTCTTGCGCTTGTTCTTCTTGGCGGTCTTCTCCGCGTTCTTCAACACTCGCTTGCCCAGCTGATCCGAGTCGAACTGGGCGCGGCGGCGGTCCAGGCGGGCGTGCGCGGCGCGGGTGATGTCACCTGCTTCGCGGCGGGCCTCGCTGAAGCGGGACTCGTCAATGATGTCGTCGATGTTGTCAATGTCCTTGAGGTCGTCTGCGTCAACACCGCGGCTCGGGTTGGCCAGAACGCGCACTGCTTCGTAGACGTTGCGCTTCTCAGCCTGGTTCAGGTCGCGGTACTGGCCGTAAAAGTGGTTGGCCACCTTCATGGCCAGACGGATATTGCGAAGGTTCATGGTGTAGGTCACCTTTCGGAGAGTTAACTTTGCCCTCCACAGTAGGTATGTCTGCGGGTTCTCGCCGTCTATAGAGTTTTAGTATCGCCTTTTGCGCGTTCTCCGGCCCTATTTCGGCCCGTTTTCGGCCTAGAAGGCGATAGTAAAATTCTATTCCGCCCGGCCCCGGGCGATCTGGACCGCTCGGTCCATTTCCGCACCGCTCAACCGCCCGAGAAGCCGAATTAAATTCACGCAGGGAACCCCCTCAACCAGCACGAACACCCCGCCCCGCCCGCTGACCTTTTGATCGCCCCGCAGCCCGGGGGTTACATTCACACACAGTTTTCCAAGTGCTGAGCCCAGCCAGTTCAACGCCCCGCTAAAGCGGAAACGTTGAACAGATAAACCTAAACCGACTAGGACGAAAGGACTCCTTCGTTGTCTGAAGGACATTTTTCGTCGAGGCTGTCGGCGTCTGCGCCCTTGGATCCCCTCGATGAAGCACTGGAACAGTCGGCTCGCACTCCTGCGCGCACGGCTTTGAGTTTCGAGCTCATCCCTCCGCGCCATGATGCTGATGAGGCCAAACTGAAGGACCTCGTTTCGGGGCTGGCGGCCTACAAACCCGACTACATTGCTGTGACGAGTTCACGGCGTTCGGGCTGGCTAGAGGGCACGGCCGACTTCATTGCGCGCCTGACCGAGTCGACGAACTTGCCGACCATCGCTCACCTGGCCTGCACAGCGGGCACGGAAGAGGAACTGGCGGACTGGATCCGCCGCCTAATCGACTCTGGTGTGCGCGGATTCCTCGCCCTGCGCGGTGACCTCCCGGAGGGGGAGACCAGCCTGCCGGAGGGCTACCTGCAGTACGCGACGCAGCTGCTCACCCTCATCCAGGAGATCGAGGAGGAGAATGCGTACCGCCTCGCCGCGGGCAAGCTCGCCCTGTCGGTGGCGTGTTATCCCTCCGGCCACGCGGAGTCGCCGACGCCGGACCTCGACCTGGACGTTCTGCTGTCGAAGCAGCGCTTGGGCGCGGACTTCGCCATCACGCAGCTGTTCTTCGCCGCAGAGGATTACCTCCAGTTCGCGGAGCAGTCGCGCATGGCTGGCGTGCGCATCCCCCTCATCCCCGGCATCATGCCTATGACCAGCCTGAAGCGGGTCGAGCGCATGGGCGTGCTGTCGGGGATTGAGGTACCGCAGACCGTG
This sequence comes from Corynebacterium sp. CCUG 71335, assembly GCF_024454075.1. Lineage (NCBI taxonomy): Bacteria > Bacillati > Actinomycetota > Actinomycetes > Mycobacteriales > Corynebacteriaceae > Corynebacterium > Corynebacterium sp. CCUG 71335. Next base: position 141,720 of record NZ_JAGPYY010000002.1, on the reverse strand, counting down.
GTTGACGCGCTGTCGTCGGCCAGCACGCCGGAGGAGGAGTATGAGGCGGGCATGCAGCTCACTGTTGAGCTCACGCAGAAGCTTCTCGACGCCGGCGTTGGCGGTCTGCACATCTACACCCACAACAACCTGGCGGTGACCGAGGACCTGTTGTCTAGGCTCGGCATTGAGAAACCAACCAACTAAGGAGATACTGTGACGAATTTCCCTAAGGCAACGATCGAGGGTTACCCCCGCATCGGTGCGAACCGCGAGCTCAAGCGCGCGCTGGAGTCCTACTGGGCCGGCCGCATTGACGCTGACACGTTCCGCACCACGACGCGCGCGCTGCGCATCGACACCTACAACCACCTGCGCGACCTCGGTCTGACCGAGGACTACGCCATCCCGGCGGATGTCGCGTACTACGACCAGGTGCTCGAGACCGGCCTGACCGTCGGCCTGATCGCTGGCGGCACCGACCTGGACGAGGAGTTCGCTCTCGCCCGCGGCAACGACACCCGTGTGCCGCTGGAGATGACCAAGTGGTTCGACACCAACTACCACTACCTCGTGCCTGAGGTTGAGGCTGGCCAGGACATCACCCCGGCTCCGGAGCGCATTGTCCGCCTGGTTGAGGAAGCCCGCGAGGCTGGCCACGCTGTCCGCCCGGCACTCGTCGGCCCGATCACCCTGCTCGCGCTGGCCAAGCCGGTCGAGTGGTCGCTGCTGGACAAGCTTGTCGACGCTTACGCACAGGTCTTCGCCGCCCTCAAGGAAGCCGGCGCTGAGTGGGTCCAGGTTGCAGAGCCCGCACTGGTCGCCGACCTGTCCACCCCGGATGCTGAGCTGGCGAAGTACGCGCAGTCCGCTTGGTCCCGTCTTTTGGACGCTGAACAGCGTCCAAATGTGTACATCACCACCCCGTACGGCTCGCTGCGCGAGGGCCTGAACGCCCTGGCATCGGTGAAGCCGGAGGCTCTCCACGTCGACCTGTCCCCGTGGACCCTTGACGCTGACCCGGACTACCCGCAGCGTGTCGCTGCAGCCGTCCAGGATGGCACCACCCTCGTTGCCGGCCTCATCGACGGCCGCAACGTCTGGGCCGCTGACCTGCGCAAGAAGGTCGAGGTCCTGGAGACCCTGGGCACCGCGGGCGAACCGCACGTGTCCACCTCCACCTCCCTGCAGCACGTCCCACACACCCTGAACGCCGAGAAGAACATCCCGGTCGAGGTCGCACCGTGGCTGTCTTTTGCCGACGAGAAGATCGAAGAGATCACAGCTCTCGTTGCCGGCGAGGGCAACGCACCGGAGGCGTTCGGCCGTTCTGACCGGGCTGTCCGCACGCGTGCAGAGTCCACTCGCATCCACAACTCCGCTGTCACCGACCGTGTTGCCGCACTGCCTGACGGTGCCGTCCAGCGCCAGCCGGAGTTCGCGGAGCGCCAGGAAGCTCAGAAGGCCCTCGGCCTGCCGCAGTTGCCGACCACCACGATCGGCTCCTTCCCGCAGACCACCGAGATCCGCAAGGCCCGCGCCGACCACCGCGCAGACGAGCTCACCGACGAGCAGTACAACGAGGCTCTCAAGACCGAGATCAAGCAGGTCATCGAGCTGCAGGAACGCCTGGGCCTCGACGTGCTCGTCCACGGCGAGCCGGAGCGCAACGACATGGTGCAGTACTTCGCGGAGCTTCTCGACGGCTTCGTCGTCACCGAGAACGGCTGGGTCCAGTCCTACGGCTCCCGCTGCACCCGTCCGCCGATCGTTGTCGGCGACGTCTCCCGCCCGGAGGCCATGACCACCGAGTGGTCCGCCTTCGCGCAGTCCCTGTCCGACCACCCGGTCAAGGGCATGCTCACCGGCCCGGTGACCATCCTGGCCTGGTCCTTCAAGCGTGACGACGTGCCGCTGTCCGTCTCCGCCGACCAGATCGGCGTCGCTCTCGCCGACGAGGTCGCCGACCTGGAGAAGGCCGGCATCAAGGTCATCCAGATCGACGAGCCGGCCCTGCGCGAGCTCCTGCCGCTGCGTGCCGACGACCGCCCGTCCTACCTCGACTGGGCCGTCCGCGCCTTCCGCCTCGTCGCCCTGGAGGCGCAGCCGACCACGCAGATCCACACCCACCTCTGCTACTCCGAGTTCGGCCAGATCATCGATGCCGTCGCCGGCCTGGATGCCGACGTCACCTCCATCGAGGCCGCACGCTCCAAGATGGAGCTGCTCGAGGACATCGACGAGACCTTCCATGCCGAGATCGGCCCGGGTGTCTACGACATCCACTCCCCGCGCATCCCGTCCAAGGAAGAGATGGTCGAGCTCATCAAGGCCGCCCTGGAGAACGTTCCGACCGACCGCCTCTGGGTCAACCCGGACTGCGGCCTGAAGACGCGCGGCTACGCCGAGGTCGAACCGGCCCTGGCCAACATGGTCGCCGCCCGCGACGAGGTCGTCTCCGGCCTCTAAGACTCGAAGGTCCCAGGCCCCTAAGGTCCGAGCCCCTGAGCCTCCGAGGCTTACAACCACTTTCAAACGGCTAACCCCGGGAACCGTGTACATGGTTTCCCGGGGTTTCCGTCGTTTTGGAGAAGGGGCTCCAGGCCCCGGCCGTGCGCTCCAGTGGACCCGCGTGGATCTCGATTACATCCACACCACTGACCGCCGGTAAAACCCCAGGTCAGATTTAGTGGCTGCGGTAACTAGGTAATCGAGATCCACGAGTCCACGGGCCACCACCACGGGCCCCTACGCGAACGCGCCGATGCCGGTCATCTTCTGGCCGAGGATCAGGGTGTGCATCTCGTCGGTGCTGAATATGTAACGAAACCTACGCAGTGCATTGCTCTATTTGTGCAGATTGGGTAGTATTTTAATCAATCGAGACCCCCTCCAAGCTTCTCATCGGAACAGCGCAATATGAGAGGGGGGCTTGTTATTCTTAGCACTGTGAACAGGCGGAAAGACTACCTGTCGGTCCAAGAGCAGGTCGAGAAAATCAAGGATCGAGGACTTAGCATCCCATCCGAGAAAGCCGTCGCTTGTTTCCTGGAACGGAATAACTACTACCGTTTCTCTGGCTATATGCGCTATTTCCAAAAGGACTTGGCGCATGGTGAAGATGAATTCATTGCTGGTGCTACGTGGGATGAAATCGTCGATCTGTACGAATTGGATGCACGCTTGAGGTCTCTCCTGCTCGACGGGATCCAACTCGCTGAGATTTCTACTCGAACCGCGTTCGCTCTGAGTGAGGGCGCGAAACATGGTCCGTACGAAAGCTTCCTTAGGTCCACGGCTTACAAGCTGCCTAAAGATCCTTCAGTGAAGCCGACGCACAAACTGATTGCTAGTGAGCTTCAACGATCGAAGGAGCCGTATATAAGTAAATACCGCAAAGATGCAGCTGGGAGGGGTCCTGCCTGGTTGAGAGACGTACCGGTGTGGGTGGCCGTTGAAACGTTCTCGTTGGGAACGCTTTCTAAGGCGATCACTTACAGGAATGACGCTGGTGCTGTGTATGGAGAAACTTGTTCTACCCTCGGGGTTGGTAAACCTTTTCTTGCCAGCCAGCTGCGTTCCTTCACCTTTGTGAGGAATAAGTGTGCTCACTCATCACGCTTGTGGAATTGTTTCGTTCTTGACCAGCCGAAAGTGCCAACGAGTGCGAAGAACCGGGCCGAACGAACCTTAGGTGAACCCTATGAACCAAACTCCGTGATGGCGACAATCGTTGCCCTGGATAACTTCCTTTTCCGCACTGGCATGCGTGTGGGCTTCCTCGATGAGTATCTAGAACTTGCAGCTGGAAAGCCGGCTTTTCGTCGAGGGATATCCGATCCGCAGAATTCTTAAGGGCTCTTTTGATTCCTGAAGGATGGCCCCGGCCGTGCGCTCCAGTGGACCCGCGTGGATCTCGATTACATCCACACCACTGACCGCCGGTAAAACCCCAGGTCAGATTTAGTGGCTGCGGTAACTAGGTAATCGAGATCCACGAGTCCACGGGCCACCACCACGGGCCCCTACGCGAACGCGCCGATGCCGGTCATCTTCTGGCCGAGGATGAGGGTGTGCATCTCGTCGGTGCCCTCGTAGGTGCGCACGGATTCGAGGTTGGCGGCGTGGCGGATGGGGGAGTAGTCGTGGGTCACGCCGTTGCCGCCGAGAATGGTGCGGGCCTCGCGGGCGATCTCGATGGCGGTGCGGGTGTTCTGGAGCTTGGCCACGGAGATCTGGGAGATGTCCAGGGTGCCGGCGTCTTTCTGGCGGCCGATGTGCAGAGCCAGCAGGTAGCCCTGGTTCAGCCCAACGGCCATGTCGACGAGCTTTTTCTGGGTGAGCTGGAAACCGGCGAGCGGTTTGCCGAACTGGGTGCGCTCCTTGGCGTAAGCGAGGGCGCATTCGATGGAGTCGCGGGCGGCGCCGAGCACACCCCAGCCGATGCCGTAGCGGGCCTCGTTAAGACACATGAACGGGGCTTTGAGGCCGAAGCGGCCCGAGAGGATCTTGTCTTCGCCGACAAGAGCGTCCTTCATATAGATGTGTGCCTGGGTGGAAACACGCATGGACAGTTTCTTGTCGATCTGCTGGGGGTCGAAGCCCGGGGTGTCCTTCTCCACGATGAAGCCGGCGATGGTCTCGTCGCGGCCCTCCGGAAACCCGTCGAGACCAGCTGCTTCGAGGTCGGCGGTGGACACCTTGGCCCAGATGATGGTCAGGTCGGCGTAGTGGGACAGGCCGATCCAGCGTTTCTCGCCGTTGAGCACCCAGCCTTCACCGGGCTTGTAGGTGGCGCGGGTGGTCATGGAGGCGGGGTCGGAACCGGCGGTGGGCTCTGTCAGGCCGAAGGCGCCGAGAAGCTCGCCGGCAGCCATTTTGGGCAGGTATTTCTCCTTCTGCTCCTCGGTGCCGTTGAGGTGGATCGAGGTCATAGCCAGCGAACCGAGCACGGAGAAGATGGTGCGCAGGCCGGAGTCAGCTGCTTCGACCTCGAGCATGGCCAGGCCGTAGTCCACGGCGGAGCGGCCGGGGCAGCCGTAGCCGGACAGGTGTGCGCCGATCATGCCTTTTTCAGCGAAGCGGGGGATGAGTTCGAAGGGCACGTGGGCGTCTTCGTACCACTGGCCGACGTGGGGTTTGATCTCGCTTTCGACGAAGGAACGGATATCGTCGCGCCATTCGATTTCATCGCGGGAGAGCAGGCTGTCGAAGTTGATGAGGTCGGTGGCGAGGGGAGATGCGGAGGTCATGAGGTTCCTTTCGGAAGTTGAAGAGGCTGAAGAGATGGAAGCGGTTATTTGGCAGGAGTTTGGGCGATCCACTCGAGGACGTCGCCGCGATCTTCGTCGAGGCCGGGGGCGGCCTTGGTGTAGGTGATGCCGCCGGAGCTCATGTCGAGGGGATTGGAGACGAAGGGGACGCGGTCGGTGCCGTCCTTAGTGGTGATTTCGACGACGGGCTCGAGCTCGAGGTCGTCGGCGAAGCCGATGGCTTCACGCACCGACAGGATGGGTGCGATGGGAAGGCCCTTGGCGCGGAACAGGTCGATCCATTCGTCGGCGTTCTTCGACGCGAGCAGTTCGGTGAGGATCGGGCGCAGTTCCTCGCGGTTGGCATTGCGCTGCTCGTTGGTGGCAAAGCGGGGATCGTCGGCAAGCTCGGGGGAGCCGAGGCCGTTGACAAGCGTTGCGAATTGCTTGTTGTTGCCGACGCAGATGACGAGCTCGCGGTCCTTGGCGGGGAAGGGGCCGTACGGGAAGATCGACGGGTGGTCGTTGCCCGTGCGGGTCATCTCGGCGTCGGAGGCGACGGCGGCGGATGTCATGTTGACCATGGACGACAGGGCCGCAGACAGGAGGTTGGTGCGGATCGTCTCCCCGCCGCCGCCGAATCGTTCGCGGCGCAAGAGCGATGCGAGGATGCCGACGGTGGTGTGCAGCCCGGTGAGGACGTCGATGAATGCGTAGCCTGCTTTTTGCGGCGGGCCGTCGGGCGAGCCCGTCATGGACATGAACCCGCTGGACGCTTGAATGAGCATGTCGTAGCCGGGAAGCTGCGCCCCAGCGCGCGAGCCGAAGCCCGTGATTTTCGCGTGAATGAGCTCCGGCCACCGTTTTCTCACGGTCTCTGGGTCGAGCCCGAATTTATCAAGGCTGCCGACACGGAAATTGTCCATCAGCACGTCCGCCCGGTCAATGATCGCGTACGCCGTGTCCAGGTCGTCCGGGTCCTTCAAATTGAGCTTGATGGAATTCTTGTTGCGGTTGATCGACAGGTAGTACGTGCCCACATCGCCGCGCTTCGGCGGCACCCACCCGCGGGTGTCGTCGCCATTCGGCCCCTCGACCTTGATCACGGTCGCGCCGAGGTCCGCGAGCAGCATCGTCGCATACGGCCCAGCGAGCACGCGCGAAAAATCCGCGACGACAATGCCTTTTAAGGGGCCGGCTTGTGGTTGCTGTAGCGCCATTTTCTTACGGTCTCCTTTTTAGTTTCGCTGTTCGCTTATCGACGACTCCAGGTCCTGCTCCAGCTCCCCAATGAACTCGTGGTCTTCGATATTGGATTTGCGGGCGGATTCCTCGAGCTTCTTCCTGTCCGCCGCGGGGAGAGCATCCGCGCTGCCGTGGCGGCGGAACAGGCGCCGTGCCTCGCGGCGCAGGGAAATCTCCTTGCGCAGGTCGTGGCGGTGCGTCCACCAGGCCCAGCCGATGATGACCATGATGAGGATCCCCATGTAGCCGAGGATGGGGTAGACCCAGCCGATGAGGTTGCTGAAGCCGATGAAACTGAGAACGAAGCCGACAAGCGCGGTGACGACGTAGACGGGGTAGAAGCGCTTCGGGTTATTGCGTGAAATGCGCTTGCCGAAGGCGTAGAACATGCCGATCGCGGTGTTGTAGACCATGCCGTAGATGGCCACTGTCATGACCAGGCCGAGGATGGGGTGGATGTCAGTGACCATCGCCAGGGTGGGCATTTCCTGGTCCTTTACAGTGTCCACGCTCAAGTACAGCGCGGTGACCAGCATGGCCAGCAGGAAAAGGAAGCACGCGCCGCCGGCGAGGCCGCCGAGGCCCGCTTCGCGGGGGTCGAAGAGACTGCCGCCGATCACGATCGCCATGGACACACCGACGATAACTTGCAGGCCGATGCTGTTGATCGCGGACACCCACCAATTCGGCAGTGTCGTCGGAACCTGGGTAGCCTGCTCGTGCAGGTTGGAGAAGTCCGGGTTGGCGTTGATGATCGCCCACACCGTGGCGATGCCGATCATGATGATGATCAGCGGGGTCAGCGCACCGATCGCCACCGTCACCTTCTCCACGTCCAACAGGCCGGTGAGCAGCACTAAGACCAGCATGATGGTTGCGCCGACCCATTCCGGCCACCCGAATTGCTGGTTCAGGTTGGCGCCCGCACCGGCGAACATGGAAAAACCGATGCAGAACAGGCAGACCAGGGTGGCGGCGTCGAGGATCTTGGACACGATCGGACCGGAGATCTCGTCGAACACGCTCGTGTGCTCGGTGGCGCGGTGGTAGCTGCCTAGCTGCAGCATGGCGAAGCCAGTTAGCGCCAGTGCCAGCGCCGTAATGATCGCGCCGAGCACACCCCAGTTGCCGAAGGCCACAAAATACTGCAATGTCTCACGGCCGGAAGCGAAGCTGGCGCCGACGAGCACGCCGACAAATGCCATCGCGATATTGAACACTCTCAGTCCCATGAAAGAACCTTTCTCTATGCGGGAGTTGCTGGGGGGATCCGGCCGTTTAGAAGCCGATATAGCGGATGTCCAGGTATTCCTCGATTCCCTCGGTCCCGCCTTCGCGGCCGAAACCGGATTGCTTGATGCCGCCGAACGGGGCGGCGATGTCGGTGATCATGCCGCGGTTGATTCCCACCATCCCGGCGGCGAGTTCTTTGGCGAAGCGCTTGCAGGTGTGCGTGTTCTCGGAAAACGCGTAGGCCGCGAGACCGAATTCGGTGTCGTTGGCCTTCTCGATCGCCTCGTCGAGCGTGCTGAACGTGGTCACTGTCGCGACCGGCCCGAAGATTTCCTCGCGCAAAATCCGCGCCCCGTCGGGGATGCCGCTGAGCACGGTGGGCGGGTAGAAGAAGCCCTTCCGGTCCGGGACCTCACCGCCGCGGTGGACGGTGGCACCGGCTTCGACGGTCTCGGTGACCAGGTCGTGGATGCCGTCGCGTTGGGCGGCGGTGATCATGGGGCCGAGGGTGGTGCCGTCGTCAAGCCCGTTGCCCATGACGACCTTGTCCATCTTCTTGCTGAGTCGTTCTGCGAAGTCCGCGGCGATCGATTCGTGCACGATAAAGCGGTTGGCAGCGACGCACACCTCGCCGCCGTTGCGCAGTTTCGCCTGCATGGCGCAGTTCAGCGCGAGGTCCATATCGGCATCCTCCGCGACGACGAACGGGGCGTTGCCGCCGAGCTCCATCGACGCGCGCTGCAGGTGCTGCGACGACTGTTTCACGAGGATCTTGCCCACCTTCGTCGAGCCGGTGAATGTGATCTTCCGCAGGCGTTCATCCGCCATCAGGGTGTCCGACAGCTCGCTCGACGTCGTGCTGGGGAGGACGTGGATGAGGTCGCGCGGGGCGTCGAAACGCTCCAGCACGTCCCACATGACCTGGCCGAGCAGCAGCATCGATAGCGGAGTCTCCCTGGCGGGCTTGACCAGCACCGGGCAGCCGGCCGCAAGCGCGGGCGCGATCTTGCGGGCACCCATCGCGAGCGGGAAATTCCACGGCGTGATCGCTAGGACCGGACCCACCGGCGCGCGCGAGACGACGATGTCCCCGGCACCGGACGGCGACTGGGCGTAACGGCCGGGAATTCGCACCGCTTCCTCGCCGAACCAGCGGAAATAGTCCGCCGTATTCGCCGTTTCCCCGCGCGCCTCCGCGAGAGGCTTGCCCATCTCGATCGTCATCGTGCGCGCGAAATCATCCTCGCGCGCAAGGATTTCCTCGTAGATTGCGTGCAGGATATCGGCGCGCTGGCGCGGGGTGAATGCGCTGAACTTCTCTTGCGCATCTACGGCGCGGGTCAACGCGTCGAGCCAATCATCCGCACGCGTATCCGCGACCTCTGCCACCCCTTCCTCCGTCGCCGGGTTCACCACCGTGAACGATTCGCGCTGAGCAGACGTGTCGGCGCGCGGATCCAGTGGCAGGTTATCCGGCAGCTGCTGATCGGTGGTCAGTGTCATGTCGGTCAACTCCTTGGGTGTGTGCGTGGTGCGGTGCTTAGAAGGTGTTCTTGACGGCGGCAACGAGGATTTCTAGGCCCTCGACGAGCAGAGTCTCCGGGATGACCAGCGGCGGGAGAAGGCGGATCACGTTGCCGTCTGTGCCGCAGGTGAGCGTCACAACGCCCTGCTCCTTGCATGTGTTGGCGGCGGCGGTTGCGCGTTCGCCGGTGTCCAACTCGAGGGCGATCATGGCGCCGCGGCCACGGACTTCGCGCACTTTCTCTTTATCTACGAGTGGTTCGAGGTGCGCCCGGATCAGCGACTCGATCTCTTTCGCCCGGCTCCGCAGGTCGTTGTCCTCGATTTCTTCGAAGACTGCCAGCGCTGCGGCGCAGGCCAGTGGATTTCCGGCGTAGGTGCCGCCGAGCGCGCCGGGTCCGGGCGCGTCCATGATCTCCGCGCGGCCGGTCACAGCAGACAAAGGCAGGCCACCTGCGATCGCCTTGGCTGTGGTGATCAGGTCGGGTTCGATTCCTTCGTTGTCACAGGCGAACATGTCGCCTGTGCGCGCCAGGCCAGCTTGGACTTCGTCGGCGACGAAGACGACGTTGTTCTCACGGCACCAGGATACGATCGCTGGTAGGAACCCTTTCGCTGGTTCGACGAATCCGCCCTCGCCTTGGATCGGTTCAAGCACCACGCAGGAGAGGTTGTCCGCGCCGATCTGCGTTTCGAGCACGCGGATCGTTCGCTCCGCCGCCTGTTCGCCCGTCAGCCCGTCGTGCAGTGGGTACGACGCGGGCACGCGGTGGACATCCGAGGCGAACGGCCCGAAACCATCCTTGTACGGCTTATTCTTCGCTGTCATGGCCAGCGTGAAGTTCGTGCGCCCGTGGTAGGCGTTATCGAAGGCGGCCACCGCGTATTTCCCGGTGTGGGCGCGGGCGATCTTCACCGCGTTCTCCACTGCTTCCGCACCGGTGTTGAACAGCGCGGTCTTCTTCGGGAAATCGCCCGGCGTGAGCTCATTAAGCTTCTCGCAGACAGCCACGAATCCTTCGTAACCGGTGACGAGGAAGCAGGTGTGGCTGAATTTCTGCGCGGCGTCTGCGACCGCCGCAGACACCCGGGGATTGGAGACACCGACCGAGGTCACCGCGATGCCGGAGGCGAAGTCGATGAGAAAGTTACCGTCGGCGTCGATAAGCACGCCCCCGTCCCCGTCGACGATGTAGCGCGGCAGGCCCGGCGCCATTGCACGAGCGACGGCTTCTTCCCGGCGTTCATTCAAGCGCGCGTTCTCCCCGTCAGTTGGAGCGCTGGTGACGCGGCGTTCCTGGGGTAGGCGGTAGGTGAGGTCCTGCATGATCACTCCTTCAAAACCGGTAACTATTTGTTGACAAAACAGTATGGAGCGAAGAAGGTGACCCGCGTCATGTACAGTGTGGCGAAATAGAGACGTGAGTTTATACAGAACGGAGACTATGAGTTGTTTCCCTTCACATTTCTCGTCGATAGCCAACACCTCGGCTTGACCGAGATTGTCGCGCCGCCGAAGCCCTCTTTCACCGTCGTGCAAATCAACGAGCTGGAAACCCCGGGGTCTTTCATCCAGCAGGAAGCATTCGTGCTCACCGTTGGCGCTGCATTCCGTGACAACTCCGATGGCCTGCGCGGACATGTCGAGCATCTCGCGGAGCAGGGCACCGTGGCGGTCGGCTTCGGCATCAGCACCGTCTTCGGACGCATCCCAGATGCCGTCGTGGACGCCGCGCGGGAGAACAACGTGGGCCTGTTCGAAGTGTCGCGGCCCGTGCCGTTCGCCCGGATTTTGAGCGCCGTCCATGAAGAGCAGCACCGCCGCTCCACCGCCGAACAGGAAAAGCGCGCTTACCTGCACCAGCAACTGCTCCACTCCCAGGAGAAGCTCACGCAGACCGCCACCGCGGGCGACGTCAAAGCCCTCACGCGCGATGCCGCCACCACCCTCGAGGCCCGTGTGACCATCAAAGACCCCAACGGCCTTCTGATCGCCGAGCAAGTCTCGCGGGCCTTCAACGCGATGAAAAAGACCTACTCGAGCTCCTACCGCATCAGCTCGTCCGCCACCGACGGTCGGCCGTACACGGTCGATGTGACCTCCACACGCACGCTCACAGACCAAGACCGGTCTCTCATCCGCCACTACGCCGGCCTAGCAGCCACCCTTTTATCGCGCCCGGCTCACCTGCGGCGGATCCATAACCAGCTCAATTCCTTCGCGCTGCGCATCCGCCTCGGCATCACGGATGAGGGGGAGCTCTATTCCGGTGCCGTTGACACTCCAGTCGACCGGGAAGGCTTCACCCGGCCGATCGTCATCGCGGCGCAATCGCCCCGCGGGATGCAGGCGGTGGTGGAGCGGCTGGACAGGGAGACGTCGAAAAGCGATCGGCTACTACATGTCCTCGAGGTCGATGAAACGACCTTCCTGATGGTGGTGCGCCCCGATGTGACCGTGCGCGATGTGCTCGGCACCCTCGGTGAGCACCGCGGCCGCGTGCGCATCGCTGCAGGTGGACCGGTGCTGCTTGCCCGGCTGACGCTGGACCACGTGAATCAGCTCGTCTCCAGAGCGCGGACTCTGCGGCCTGGCGATGTGGCTCGCGCCAATGATTCGGGGCTTCCGTGGCTGCGCGACCCCACCGTCGCCCACGCGCTCGCGGCCAGACGCGAAGAGATTTTCGGCCGGCTGATCAGCTTTGATGCCGCCTACGGGACAGATTACGAGACCACCCTCGCCGTTTTTCTTCGTCACGGTGCGCGGCTGGGCGAGGCCGCCGAGGCTCTGGGTGTGCACCGCCATACCGTGCGGACCCGGATGGCCAAGATCGAGAAACTGTGCGAGATCGACCTACATAACCCCGCCCACTTCAGCGAGGCCTACCTGGCCATGACTGCGTTCGAGGGCGGGGCGGGGTGAGGGGGTGCTGGGATGGTGGATCTAGATTGATCAGTTGCCAGAGCAAGCGAAACTGACCTGGGGTTTTGTGGCCTGGGCTGGGGCTGTCTGGAATCTAGATCCACTAGACCCTCGACTCTTTAGCTATGACTACCTCTCTACGCCCGCGCGCGACGGGCGAGCGTGTTGCCCACAGACTGGATGGCCTGGACGATGATGATCAGGAGCACCACCGTCGTGAGCATCGCGATCGAGTCGAACTGCTGGTAGCCGTACGAGATAGCAAGGTCGCCGACGCCGCCGCCGCCGATCGTGCCGGCCATCGCCGTGGCGGAGATCAGGCCGATCGTTGCCGTGGTGACGGCGAGAATGATGGACGACTTCGCCTCTGGCAGGAGGAAGTATCTGATGGTCTGGAAGAGGCTGGCGCCCATGGAATCGGCAGCCTCGGTGATGCCGGGGTTGACCTCCAGCAGGGACTGCTCGATGAGGCGGGCGATGAACGGGGCGATGTACAAGGTCAGCGGGACGAGCGCCGCGGTGGTGCCGATGGCGGTTCCCGCGATCACGCGGGTGAACGGAGAAATAGCCACCAGCAGGATAATGAACGGCAGCGAACGGATGATGTTCACGACCACATTGAGAACGCCGTAGACAACCTTGTTGGGCTTCAAACCGCCCGGCCGGGTGATCACGAAGGCGAGCGCCAGCGGGATGCCCAACAATGCGCCGAGGAACAGAGAAATGCCGACCATGTAGAGGGTCTCGCCGAAGGAGTCGAGGTACATCTCCGGAGTGACGCGGGAGCCAGTGGTGTCGCGCCACCACGTATTGAGCTGATTCATGCTGTTACATCTCGCTATTCTTCACCAGTGCGCGGGAGAGAGCCTCACGCGCGGTGGCATCGAGTTCGGGCGGGATTACGGTGTCCACGAATTTCTGGGTCAGTTCGTGCTGCGGGTCCGCGAAGACCTGTGCCACTGGGCCGGATTCCACAAGACGGCCCTCGGAGAGCACCGCCACGTTGTCGGCCAAGCGGGCAATCACGTCGATCTGGTGGGTGATGATCAAAATCGTCACTCCGAGTTCCTCGTTGATATTGCGGAGCAGGTCGAGGATCTGGGAGGTGGTGATGGGGTCGAGGGCGGATGTGGGCTCGTCGCAAAGCAGCATTGTGGGCTCCGTGACAAGCGCGCGGGCGATGCCCACGCGCTGACGCTGACCGCCGGAGAGCTGCCGCGGCTTGTGCTGGGCGCGGTCGGTGAGGCCGACCAGCTCAAGCACCTCAGCAGTGCGGCTTTCGATCTCGCTCTTCGGCGTCTTGGTCAGCTTCAACGGGGTGGCCACATTCTCCGCGACCGTTTTCGTTTCCAGGAGGTTGACGCTTTGGAAGACCATGGCGACTTTCCGGCGGAGCTCACGCAGCTCGGACGTGCTCAAGGAAGCCGGCTGCTGTCCGTTCACGGTGACGGCGCCGGAACTCGGGGTTTCCAGTCCGTTCACCATCCGGATCAGCGTGGATTTGCCGGCACCCGAGGTGCCCACGACACCGGTGACACTGCCTTCGGGGACAGTGAAACTGATGTCGTCGAGGGCGGCGAAGGAGCTATCCCGCGTCGGGAACACCTTTCCGACATGGTCGAATACAACAGCGTCAGTCATGGAAGTCAGTTCGCTTACTTCAGAGAGTCGGGCAGGAACCAGTAATCGTTCTCGTTCTGGGAGTCGAAGAACTCCTTGAACTCGTCGGAACGATACGCCTCAGCGACAGCATTCGCCCACGGAGCGTCCTTCTTGTCCTCGGTAGTGACCGCGACGAGGATCAGCTCAGGGCGCAGTTCCTCCTGGAAGACCTGCAGGTTTGGGTCGAGCTTGGCGGAGTAGCTCATCGAGCCCGGGATGACGGCCCAGTCGAGATCCGGGAGGGAGCGCGACAGGTTCGCGGAGTCCATCGGCTTGATCTCGAGGTTGTGCGGGTTCTCATCGATGTCCGACTCTGCGAGCAACGTCTCGTCGGCGTCGTCGCGGAGGGTGATCCAGCCTGCGTCGACAAGCACGTGGAGTGCGCGGGACTTATTCGATCCATCGAGCGGGATGCCGACCGTCTGGCCGTCAGCGACCTCGTCCAGGGACTTGTGCTTCTCCGAGTACAGGCCCGCCGGCACCGTCGGAACTTCGGTGATGGAGGTGAGGTTTGCGCCCTTTTCCTCGTTGAACACGTTCATCCACGCGGTGTGCTGCTCGACGTTGAGGTCGGCGGAGCCCTCCGCGAGAGCGGTGTCGGCCTGGGTGAGGTCGGTGAAGTTCTGGACGTCGACCGTGTAGCCCTCTTCCTCCAGGATGGGTGCGACACCGTCCTGGAAGAGCTCAGAGTACGGGCCCGGGGAGGTTGCGACGCGAATGGTCTTGTCGTCGCCCGCATCGGTGCTCTCGCTGGAGCCGCATGCGGTGAGGCCAAGAACGAGGGAGCCAGCTGCCACGGCGGCAGCGATCTTCTTGAACATTCTGGGGTCCTTTCACGTTTCTAAAAGTGCTGTAGCTGAATGCTAATACTAAACCGTACGGTATGCCTAAACAAGACAGATCTGTCTATCTTGGTGCTGGTACGGATGTCCGCCCCGACGCGTATCCTGGTTCGCATGACTCAGAAGACTCAGACCATCACCTTCCACACCAACCACGGCGCCACACCAACCACGGCGACATCGTTGTCGACCTGTTCGGCAACCACGCGCCGAAGACCGTCCAGACCATCACCGGCCTGGCTGACGGTTCCCAGGATTACTCCACCAAGAACGCCTCCGGCACCACGGACGGCCCGTTCTACAACGGTGCAATCTTCCACCGCATCATCCCGGGGTTCATGATCCAGGGCGGCGACCCGACCGGCACCGGCACGGGCGGCCCGGGCTTTCAGTTCGCCGACGAGTTCCACCCGGAGCTTTCCTTCGACCGCCCGTACCTGCTGGCCATGGCTAACGCTGGCCCGGGCACCAACGGCTCCCAGTTCTTCATCACCGTTGCCCCGACCCCGCACCTGACCAACCGCCACACCATCTTCGGTGAGGTCACTGATCCGGCGTCCCAGAAGGTCGTCGACGAGATCTCCAACGTGCAGACCGGCCGCATGGACCGCCCGGTGTCCGACGTAGTCATCGAGTCCGTCACCGTCGCCTAGGTGCGTAAACTCCTTCACGGCGCCCCCGCCACAGCAGTCATTGCGTTGCTGTGCGCGGGGGTTTTCGCGGTTGCTGCGTTAGACGCGCGGTCGCTTAGCGACGTCATTTGGGCCTCCCGCCTCGGCCAGACCTTCGTCCTCTACGGGCCCTTGGTCGTTGACACCCCCTTCGGATATCTTCGTGCCCTGACGTCGGGGTTCCTGCACGTCGACATCTCCCACCTGGTGGTCAACCTGCTCGTGCTCGTGTTCATCGGGCCGGTGGTCGAGCGGTTCGTCGGCACTGGCCCGTATGTAGCGGCGTACCTGGCCTGCATCCTCGGCGGGTCAGCCGCCGTGTTGTTCTTCGGCTTCGCCCAGCCGACCGCTGGCGCGTCCGGCGCGCTCTACGGCTTGATGGCGATCCTCGTGGCTATCGCCGCCCGCAACCGAGCTGACCTGCGCGCCCCACTCGTCCTCGTGGCCGGAAACCTCGTGTTCACCCTGGTCATGCCCGGTGTGAGCCTATGGGGTCACCTGGGCGGAATGGTCACTGGGGCGCTCATCGCTGTGCCGCTCACCGCGCGCGAAACGCGGGCCCAGTGGTGGGGTGTTGTTGCCGCCCTAGCAATCACCGCCATGGCCATCGCAGCACCTGTCTTGGCGTGAAAGGCCTGATCAAGCCGGGCGTGAAGAAAATCATGGCGAACATTCGCTAACGCTCATACAGTGGCTGACATGCCAACAAAGTTTCGCGTACAAAATCCGAAAACCAATGAAATTGTCGAGAGCTTCGACTTCATCACCGACGACGAACTAGAGCAGGCACTGGCCACTGCGAACGACACGTTCAGGGAGTGGCGCGAGAAGAGCTTCGAAGAGCGCGCCGACGTGCTGCGCAAGGTCGCATCGCTTTTCGACGAGAAGCGCGCCGAGCTGTGCAACATCATCGCAGAAGAAATGGGCAAGTCCGTTTTTGAGGGCGACGGCGAGGTCGACGATGTCGTCGACATCTTCAACTACTACGCCGACAACGGTGCACAGTTCGGCGCCGACGAGGAGATTCCGAACAACCAGGGTGGCACCTCCATCATCCGTAAGGTCCCGCTCGGGATCATCGTGGGCATCATGCCCTGGAACTTCCCCTACTACCAGGTGGCGCGTTTCGCAGCGCCGGCACTCATGGCCGGCAACGTTGTGATGGTCAAGCACGCCGAAATCTGCCCGCGCTCCGCAGCGGCCATTGAGAAGATCTTCGACGAGGCTGGCGCTCCGAAGGGCCTCTACACGAACGTGTACGCACAGCACTCCCAGATCTCCACCATGATCGAGGATGACCGCGTGCAGGGCGTGTCCCTGACGGGTTCTGAGACCGCTGGCCGTGCCATCGCATCGCAGGCAGGCCAGGCACTGAAGAAGTGCGTGCTCGAGCTCGGCGGCACCGACGCATACCTGGTGCTGGACTCCTCCGACGTGAGGGCCGCAGCTGAAACGGCGTGGCAGAAGCGCGTCGGCAACGTCGGCCAGGCATGCACGGCGAACAAGCGCATGATCGTCATGGAGGACATCTACGACGAGTTCGTGCAGGTACTGGTGGATCTCGCGTCGTCCTACACCGAAGGTGACCCGTTGAACCCGGGTGAAGGCAACGAGTACTACCCGCTGTCGTCCCGCGACGCCGCAGAGATGCTCTCCCAGCAGCTGCGTGTTGCGGTCGATGAAGGTGCCAAGCTTCACGTCGGCGGCAAGGTCACCGGCGAGGGCGCCTACATCACCCCGGCCGTGATTACAGACATCCCTGTCGGCACCGACTCTTTCTACGAGGAGTTCTTCGGCCCGGTCGCCGAGGTGTACAAGGCCACGTCCGAGGAGGAAGCGATCGAGCTGGCCAACGACTCCCGCTACGGCCTCGGCGGCGCAGTGATGTCCGAGGATGAGGAGCGTGCGAAGAAGGTGGCGGCGAAGATCGACACCGGCATGATCCACGTGAACATCCCGCAGGCCCGTGGTGCTGAGCTGCCGTTCGGCGGTGTGAAGGCATCCGGTCTGGGCCGTGAGCTCGGGCCGCTGGGCATGGATGAGTTCGTGAACAAGCAGCGCTACTACATCGCCGGCTCCGACTCCGCAGTCTAAGGCGGGTTTCAGCACTCCGTTTAGCTCGCTAGCCCCGGTCGTCATTGTGACGGCCGGGGCTAGTTTTTTGTGCCCTGTGATGTGCTGCCGCCGAGTTATCCACAGGGTGTGGAAGATCCTGTGCATAAGCCACTTCCGTACCACTTTGCACAGCCTGTGGAAAAGGCGTTTTCGCAACCCTGACCTGCTGTTTCCATGCCTTGTCAACAGTGTTTGTGCACAGGCCTGTGTAACACGTCCTGGGGATTTCCCGGTGGGGATAGTTGGGGATAAACCCGTGCACAACACACCGGGATTTCCACACGTTTCACAACCTCAAGGTGGACCGTGTGCGGGCATGAAAAAACCAGCGCTGAGTGCAGCGCTGGGCGACGGGCCGGGGAGCGTGGCGCGGTTGTTAACGCCACCCCATGGTCATCAGCAGACCGATGATCAGGCCGGCGAAGCCGATGAGGTAGTTCCACGCACCGAGTTCGTTCATGACAGGGATCTGCGGGCCGGCGAGGTAGTTGACCACGAGCCAGAGCAGGCCGATGGCCATGAACCCGAACATCAGGATCTTGTACCACATGGGCGTGCCGCCGGTGTTGATCTTGACGGGGGTGCGGTTGGCGCCGGTGGACGTCGTCGTCACCGGGGTAGCGGCGGTGTCCTTCGTGACCTTTGCCTTGGGCATTACGTACGTCCTTTCGTTAGTTCAGCAGTGACTTTACCAGCTACCCGACCAGGTCCTCGATACCGCCGAGGACGGGGTTCTTCCAGTAGTCGACGGTGATGTCTGCGTCCTTGCGGATCTCCTCGCCGGAGGCGGGTCGGTGGCCAGCGATGCGGCCATGGTCGGCAGGGTCGGGCGTGTCCACGAAGTTGCCCTGCTTCAGGGTTCCCGTCCATCCGGAGGAGCGGAGGGCTGTTTCGGCTTCATCCTTGGTCTTGTGCACCAGGCTAGGCAGTTCGAAGAGCATGCCGTTGGAAACACGCAGCTCGACGGTGGTGCCGCGGGCGACGTCGGTGCCTTCTCCGGCGACGGCGATGACTTCGCCCTCTGGCTTTGAGGAATCAACGTCCACCTTGGTGGATTTCAGGCCGAGCGAGTTCAGCACGGACTCGGCTTGTTGGATATTCATGCCGGTCAACGAGGGCACCTGGACCGTTTCGCGACCACTTGAGACGGTCACGGAAACCTTGGATCCCTTTGACAGCTGGGACCCGGCGACCGGCTGCTGGTCCATGATGTGACCGTCGGGGACGTCGTCGGAACTTTCACGCTTCAGGTTGTCGTCAAGTTTCAAGCCGGCTTCTTCGAGCGTTTTCGCGGCTTCTTGCGGGGTGAGGCCATCCAGGTCGGGAACATCGGTGATCTCACGGCCGGAGGACACCGTGATCGTGACGTTCGTGCCCTTTTGCAACTGCGAACCTTCGGTCGGGTTGGTGCCCAGCACGTCGCCGCGGGGAACGTCGGGATCCGGTGCCTCATTCACGGTGACTTGCAGGCCAAGATCCTCGAGAATCTTGACTGCCTCTTCGCGCTTCTTGCCCACGACGTTGGGCACGGTCACCATCTCGGCAGCGGCTTGCTCTTCGCCGTCGCCACGGACCTTGTTGTATACGTACGCGCCACCGCCTAGCAGCATCACCGCAGCGAGCAGCAGCGCGGCTACCTTCATGCCCGAATTCTTCCTTTTCGTTTCCTGGCGGTGCTGCGCATACCTGCTTTCCGACGGCACCACCGCCGTAGTCTCATCCTGTCGCTCCGCCAGGTGATTCCGGGCAGCGTTGGTCACCGCGCCGCGCTGGAGACGCTGTAGGTCTTCGGCCATCTCCATGGCGGTCTGGTAGCGGTCGGCCGGGTGCTTGGCCATGGCAGTGAGGATGACGGAGTCGACGTTGATCGCCTCAGTCTCGCTCAAGCCTGCAATGCGTGCGCTCGGTGGCTGCGGATCTTCCTGTACGTGCTGATAAGCAACGGCGAAGGGAGTTTCACCTTCAAAGGGCGGAAAACCGGTGACGGTCTCGTACATCACGCAGCCGAGAGCGTAGATATCGCTGCGTCCGTCGGCGGTCTTACCGCGTGCCTGCTCGGGGGAGAGGTACTGGGCGGTGCCGATGACGGCAGACGTCTGGGTCATCGCCGCGGTGGAATCATCCAGGGCGCGGGCGATGCCGAAGTCCATGACCTTCACTTCGCCGGTGTTGGTCACCATGATGTTGGCGGGCTTGACGTCGCGGTGGATGATGCCGGCTTCATGGCTGGCGGCCAACGCGTGAGTGACGGGCAGTAACAACGAGGCGGCTTGCTCGGGCGCGAGTGGGCCGTCGCCGTGGACAATGTCCCGCAGGTTTCGTCCCTGGACACGTTCCATGACGATGTACGGGATGGAGGTGTCGCCGATAAGCGTCTCGCCCGTGTCGTACACCGAGACGATATTGGGGTGGTTGAGCCGCGCGGAGTTCTGGGCCTCCCGGCGGAAACGCTCCCGGAAGTTCTCGTCGCGCGCCATGTCGAGCTTGAGCATCTTGACCGCGACCTCGCGGCCGAGCAGCGTATCCGTGGCCACGTAGACGTCGGACATACCGCCGGTGCCGATGGTGTAACCCAGTTGATAGCGGTCCCCAATGAGAGTCATGTTGATCAAGGCTCCTTATTCGAATGGGTTCGGCAGTTCCGGCAATTCCGGGGCTGGCGGGACGGGACTTTCCGGTTGCGTTGCAGGCGGCTCTTCGCGGGTGGGCTGCGGTGCGGTTTGTTCTTCGCGGCTGGACTGCGACGTCGACGGTTCTGGGGAATTGTAAATGGTCGACGGTTCTTCCTGGGTGCTCTGCTGTGTCTCCTCCGGTTCGGAGCTGGGGGTGGTCTGCTCCGTTGTTTCTTCGACAGTCGTCTCGATGGTCTCCGTGGAAACCGTGGTGCTCGACGTGCTCGAGGAAGTCTCTTCGCCACCGCCGCTAATGCCGTCAAAAAGCCCCGATGCGTAGGCCCAGAATGCACCGAGCCCGAGAAGCAGCACCACCAGCGCGATGAGCACACCGGTGCCGAAGCCACCGGAACGCTTCTTCGGCTCCGCATCAACAGCAGGCGTCTGGTGCTCCGACAACTCCGGGTAATCCTGCGGGTAGCCCGGCTGGTAGCTCGGAGCCGGGCCCGTTTCGGGTTGGATCGTGGTCGCCTCGGTGACGGCGGCGAGCTGCGCGGTGGACTCCTGCGGGGAGGGAGAAGAGACCGCGCGGGTGTTTTTGGTCACCGGGCGCTGGCCGTTGCGGGCGTCGGCGATGGCGTTCTGGAACTCGGAGCCGTCGGCAAAGCGCGTCGCGGGGTCTTTGCGCATGGCGATGCCGATCAGTTCGCGCGCCGGCGCCGAAATCGACGTCGACAGCGGAGGTGCCTCGTTGGAGACATGCGCCAACGCCACGGAAACGGAGGAGTCACCGGTGAAGGGGCGGCGGCCCGACAGGAGTTCGTACCCGACCACGCCGAGGGAGTAGATATCCGATGCGGCGGTGACCGGCAGGCCCTGCGCCTGCTCGGGGGAGACGTACTGGGCGGTGCCCACGACCATGCCGGTGCGCGTCAGCGGCACAGCCGATGCGGCCTTGGCAATGCCGAAGTCGGTGATCTTCACCTTGCCGTTCTGCGTGATCATCAGGTTGCCCGGCTTGATGTCGCGGTGGACCAAGCCCATCCGGTGGATCACGGAGAGACCGTGGGCGGCCTGCTCGAGCACGTCGAGCGCCATTGCCTCGGTGAGTTGACCCTCGCGGACAATGAGGTCCGCCAAGGACTCGCCCCGGATGTACTCCATGACGATGAAGCACATCGGGTAGCCCTCGCGCGTGGGCACCTCACGGTAGTCGTAGGTAGCCACGACATTCTCGGAGTTGATGCCCTCAGCGGCATTCGCCTCGTTCCGGAAACGGCTCAAGAACTCTTCGTTAGCGGAGAACTCGGGCGCAGGACCTTCACGGCGACTTCGCGGTCGCGGGTGGTGTCGTCGGCAAGCCAGACGGTGGACATGCCGCCGTGCCCGATAATCCATTGGAGCTGGTAATCGGGGCCGATGAGCTCTTGCAGCTCGGCGCGGTTATCAGTGTGCATTACTGTGCACCTCCAGTGTCATCGGTGTTCGGTGCCGCCGCCACCCCCAGGATGGCGCGGCCGATCGGGGCGGAGACCAGTCCACCAGTAGCGCTCTGGCCCATGCCGCCGCCGTCCTTGACCACGACGGCCACGGCGACATCCTTGTCCGGGTCGAAGGCGACGTACCAGGTGTGCGGTGCAAGTCCCTCGCCGTGCTCGGCGGTACCCGTCTTGGATGCGTAGCCGTTGCCGTTGTACCCGGCAGTGTTGCGCTCGGAGGAGTACATCAGACCTGTCAGCGTCTCAGCTTCGTCGGCGCTGATGGCTTCCGCTGCCTGGTGGGGGCGGGTTTCGCTCACGGTCTTCATGTTGGGCGCGACGACGCGGGAGACCACATAGGGGTCCATGCGTTTGCCGTCGTTAGCCACCGTGCCTGCCATGACTGCGGCCTGCAGCGCGGTCATGGTGACGTCGCGCTGACCGATCGCAGACATGCCCACCGCAGCCAGATCCTCCAGCTCACCGAGGGAACCAGCCGCGTTGGGCAGGCCCAGATCGTAGTTCTGGCCCACGCCGAACGCGGTGGCCATCTCGCGCATCGGTTCGTCGCCGATCTCAGTGGCCAACTCCACGAATGCCGTGTTGCATGACAGGGTGAACGCCTGGGTGAGCGACGTCTCTCCACCGCCGCCGCCACACGCCTTGCCCCCGTAGTTGGTCAGCTGCACTTCTGTGCCCGGCAGGGTGATCGCGGCTTCCGCAGTCAGCTGAGAATCAGGGGTGTAACCGGCGCGCAGACCTGCGGCCGTGGTGATGATCTTGAAGATGGATCCCGGCGGCAGCTGCTCCTGCGCAGCCTGGTTGAGAAGCGGCTGGCCCGGATCCTCGTTGACAGCCTGCCACGCGGATTCTGCGGTGTCGGGGTTCACAATCGAGTTCGGGTCATAGGACGGGTTCGACGCCATCGCGAGCACTTCGCCTGTCGACGGCCGCAGCGCCACCACCGCACCGTTGTATCCACGAGACTCCAGCTGGTCGTAAGCCGCGGCCTGCATCTGCGGATCAAACGTGAGCTCGATGGAATCGCCAACTCGGTTCTCCTTGTTCGTCCGCAGGAAGCGGCTGCCGGACGCGCGCGATTCGCCGTTGAGTTCTTCGTTGAACCCGGCCTCGAGTCCAGCCACGCCGTAGCGGTCCGACACGTAGCCGATCACCGGGGCAAACGAGTACGGCATGTTGGGGTAGCTGCGGTCGTAGAAACCCTCGCTGTTCTGGTGGGACTCGGCGAGAATCTCGCCGCCTGCGCTGATCTGGCCGCGCTCCACCATTTTGGCTTCCATAAAGTTGCGCGAGTTCATAGGGTTGCGTGCGTACTTGTCCTCAGTGAATGCTTGCACCCAGGTGAGGTTGACCAGCAGCATCACGATGAGCAGCAGCGAGCCAATCGCGCCGATTCGAATCGTTTTATTCATCGCGCCCCCTCCAGTTGACGCTCCTCAGAAGCAGCAACAGACGTCTCACCAGCCGGGCGGTTCGCGTTGTTGGAGATACGCAGCAGCAGTCCCAGCAGGATGTAGTTCGCCATGATGGCGGAACCACCAGCCGACATGAACGGCGTGGTCAGACCCGTCATGGGCAGCATGTTGGACACACCGCCGGTGACCACGAAGATCTGCACGGCGATGGTCAGTGCGAGCCCGGAGGCGACCAGCTTGCCGTAGGTGTCGCGCACGGCCAAGGCGGTGCGGAAACCGCGGGTGATCAAGATGGCGAAGATGATCAACACGGCGCTCAAGCCCACCAGGCCGAGCTCCTCACCGATAGCGGCGAGGATGTAGTCCGAGTGCGCGACCGGAACCATGTCGGGGTGACCGAAGCCCAGGCCCGTACCGGTGATGCCGCCCCAGCTCAGGCCGAACAGGGCCTGGGAGGGCTGGAAACCGAAGGTGTCGTAGTTAGCCAGCGGGTCAATCAAGTTGGCCACGCGGTCCTGGATCTTTTCAGACATCTGATAAACAGTGAACCCGCCGATGGCCACCAAGCCAGAACCAATGAATAGCCAGCTCGTCCGGCCGGTGGCGAAGTACACCATGCCCAGCACGGTGGCAAAAAGCAGCAGTGCCGGACCGAAGTCGTTGGACATCGCCATGATGAGGATCGCGATCGCCCAGACCATGAGGATTGGAGCCAAGTCGCGCAGGCGCGGGAAAGTCAACCCCAAGAAGCGATACCCGGCCACGGTGAATAGGGACCTTTTTTGCGCCAAAAGTTGGGCGAAGAAGAGCAGCAGGAGGATCTTGGAGAACTCACCCGGCTGGATGGAGAACGGACCCAGCCAGATCCAAATGCGCGCCTCCGCGTCCGGGGGCTGCGGCCATACCAGTGGCAGCGCCAGCAAGATCAGGCCGAGCAGGCCCAGCAAGTAGGAAAAACGCGTCAGCTGACGGTGGTCGCGCACGATCAGCAGCGTGCCCACGAGCAGCACCACGCCAACAAGCGACCACATGACCTGCCGTTCCGTCAGGTGCGCATCCTTCGCGATGTCGATGCGGTAGATGAACACCAGACCGATCGCGTTCAACGTCGCCGCCAGCGGCAGCATCATCTGGTCGGCGTGCGGTGCGGCATAACACATGGCCACGTGCGCAATCGCGTAGACGCCGATGAAACCGCCAACGAGCCAGAGCATGTCGACGGTGAGCGCTTTACCCTGGGAAAGCTCCAAGCCCACGAGCATGAGCAGCAGCAACGCCGCCGACATGATCAGCAGGGTCATCTCCCTGCCGCGGGAAAACAGCTGGCGCATCTACTTCACCTCCCTACAGGCCTCAGCGGGGGTTTCCGGCTCAGCATCGGCCCCCTCGTTGTCTGCGTCTTCAGCAGCTTGAGCATCTTCGGCCGCTGCCTCATCGACGCAGACGGGCAACGCGTCCTCGGCCAAGCGGTTGACTTGCTCGGTGACCTCGGCATACGAGCCGCTGCCCAGGTTGTCCACGCGTTGACGGGTGGAATCGGGCAAGTCGCTGACCGTGAACAGCTGGCAGTCGTTCGGGACAGAGCCCGTGTCGACGAGCCGGATCTGGTTCTCGTCGTTAATGCACACCTTCTGCACAGGCTCATGCAGGTCGCGGCCGAAAACGCTGGTTTGGAAGCCCTGCTCGATGATGATTTCATCTGCGTCGTTCGCAGTGACGAAGTACGACGACTGCTTGGCGTTGTCGTACCACCACATGCCGCCCAGCCCCAGCAGGGCGACGAGCAACACGCCAATGACTATCGGCCACGCCGAGCGCCGCTGGTGATCCTCCTCGTCGTCATCGGGTTCCGGGGTGTCGTGGGTGGCGCGCGTTTCGCTTGTCGACGTCTTATTCTGCGGCCGCACCAACTTCGCCGCCCTACTCGCGGACGTATCCGGATGGGTGGGATCTTCTGCCTGCACCAACGCACCGGCCATCGCAGGTGCGGTGGGCACGTCGGGGGACTCCGGATCATCCGTGTCGATAACATCGGCCACTACAACAGTGATGTTGTCCGGCCCTCCCGAGCGCA
Source organism: Corynebacterium sp. CCUG 71335 (assembly GCF_024454075.1). NCBI lineage: Bacteria > Bacillati > Actinomycetota > Actinomycetes > Mycobacteriales > Corynebacteriaceae > Corynebacterium > Corynebacterium sp. CCUG 71335. Next base: position 116,674 of record NZ_JAGPYY010000002.1, on the reverse strand, counting down.
GCGCCAGTTCGACGAGGCGTTGCGCGGCCTCGGCGGGGGAGCCTTCTCCCAAGGTGCTCTCAATGGTGGAGTGCGTCACCGGGTCGGACAGTCCGTCGGAGCACAGGAGGTAGCGGTCGCCGGCGTGGGCGTCGATAAGCTCCAAATGCGGCTCGACCGGACGGCCGGTGTACGCCTTGAGAATGAGCGACTTCTGCGGGTGCGACGAAACATCCTCGGCGTTGAGTTTGCCCTGTTCGACGAGCGACTGGACGAATGTGTCGTCGACAGTGATCTGTGTCAGCTCACCGCCGCGCAGGCGGTATCCGCGCGAGTCACCGACGTGGATCAACCCCAGCTGGACACCGTTGAACATCAGCGCGGTCAGGGTAGTGCCCATGCCTTCTTGCTCAGGGTGCTTACTGATGGACGCCTTGATCGACGCGTTCGCGTCATCAGCCGCCGCGCCGAGCAACGCCAGAATGTCGGCGTCGCCCGGGTCGCGGTCGAGGTGCTCCATGTGCTGGACCATGAGCTGGGAGGCGACTTCACCGGCGGCGTGGCCGCCCATGCCGTCGGCAAGCAACAGCAAGTGCGGGCCGGCATAGGCGGAATCTTCGTTGTTTCCGCGCACAAGCCCGCGGTCAGACACAGCGACGAAGTTGAGTTTCAGCGTGCTCATGGCATCAACCTCACAATCGTGCGCCCCATCTTGATGTCCGTGCCCACCTGGACGCGTTCAGGCTGGTCAATCCGGATACCGTCGACAAATGTGCCGTTACGGGAATCCAAGTCCTCGACGAACCATTCAGACCCGCGGCGGAACAACCGCGCGTGGCGCGAGGAGGCAAAGTCGTCCCCGAGCACGAAATCGTTGTTGTCCGCACGGCCCAGTGAGAGTTCTTCCAGCGTGGAAATCTCCATGTGGGAGCCCTGCAGCGGGCCCTCAACCACGACGACCTCGCGGGCCTTTTCCCTGCGCATGGGCGCCGGTGCCGGGGCAGCTGCCGAACGTGGGCGGCGCTGCGCCGAAGCCGCGGCCTTGATGTCGCGGCGCTGCGCGGCGAGCACCGCCATGATGAATGCCCACAACAAGATCAGGAGCCCGAAGCGGGCACCGAGCATCAATGCAGTATCTAGCACGTCACACCGCCCCTTACTGGTACTGCTGGTAGTGCTCGTTCGGCTGGGCCGGCTGGGAATAGCGCGGACCCACGATACGAACCTCGATGGAGGAATGCCCGACAGTGACCACATCGCCGTCGGCCAGCTCCCAGTTCTCCACAAGCTGGTCGTTGACCGTCGTGCCGTTGGTGGACTGGAGATCCACCAGAAACGCGGTCTGACCGTCCCAAATGACTTCGGCGTGCTGGCGCGAGACACCCGTGTCCGGCAGGCGGAAGTCAGCGTCGTTCGACCGGCCGAGGATGTTGGACCCTTCGTGGACTTGGTAGGTGCGCGACGAGCCGTCGAGAAGCAAAAGGGTCACGGCGGGACCGTTCGGTGCTGGCTGGGGCTGGAACATCGGTGCCTCCTGATCATCGGCCTTGCGCGGTGCGCGGTCCGCAAGAATCGCGTCGAATCCGCTATCGACATCCGGGGCTTCGTCGATATACGACGACACACGCAACTGACCCGTGCGCAACCCGGACTCCTCCGCAACCCGGACCACCACGGGCCCGTACAGGCCCCAGTTCAGGTTACGGACAAAACGCGTGAGCTGCCCTGCGAGGTGGGCGGGCAGATCCGGATCCTGCGACAAGTTCTCCAGATCCTTACTGGACACGCCGATCGCGAACACATTCGGAGCGACAATCTCGTCCACCTCATTGGCGACGAGTTCATCCTGCGCCTCCTGCTTCAGCAGCTCTTCCAGCTCAGCCGGAACAACACGGCCACCGAACACTGCCGCAAAGCCGTTATCCAGCCCGCGCTGCAGTGAACTGTCGATCTTGGCCAACCTATCCAGCAACGCCATCTACCCACACCTCCTCCCAGGAATGTTTCGAAGACAGTATAGAGTTTCGCGCCCGTTCGACATAGCTACCCAGGCCTTTCTTACAGTCCTTATGGAGTTTTAAGGTGTGGTTGAGACTATCTGGACGGCAACTGAACACGCGATTTGGTGGTTGGCGGCAGGCCCGTGCTATGTTTACCTAGTCGCCCGCCCGGGTGGCGGAATTGGCAGACGCGCTGGCTTCAGGTGCCAGTGTTCGCAAGAACGTGGGGGTTCAAGTCCCCCCCCGGGCACAATGTGAAGTCCCGAGACATCGTTCCTATGATGTCCCGGGATTTCTTGTTTTTGGAGTGCCCCGGTTGGGGTTGAGTTCGTTGTCTTGCAGTAGATCTTGCCGTCGGTCAGCAGCAGGGGTCGAGCCGCTGTTGCCCTATCCGCAGGCAGCCAGGGCGCCGGTGGCGGTGAGTACGAGTCCGCCGAGTGGAAACTGTCGCCGGGAAAAGCTGTTTGACGTGGTTTAACCGTCCGTGGTCCAGGTCTGAGTGAAACAAGAAGAGGATGAGGGAACCCTACCGCTAAAGCATCAGGTCAGGGGTAGGTCCGTGACACACGTGGCACCATCAGCGGTGGTGGAGAACTCAGTGACACCGGTTATTTATCATGTCCTCTGTGCTTTCCCTCGGATTGTCGATGATCTGAGCTACTGCCCTGCACTTCATGGCCAAAACCGCAGGAGCGGAAGACTAGTGCTGGAGCAACGTCTCGTTCACAATGGTCCGGGAGGTCGAAAACCGCTGCATAGGAAAGATATGGCGGAAACAGTGAGCGTGGTCGTGGGTCGGGGTTAGTCCAAGGTGGCGAGCAGCTCAGTACAGGCCTGCTCGCACCGGCGGCAGGCCTCGGCGCAGACCGTGCAGTGCTCGTGCATCTCAGCGTGGCGGGCGCATTCTTCTCCACAGGCCTGGCAGGCAGTACGACAAGCCTCCAGGACGGAGCGGATAAGGGTGACATTCCAGTCGGTGGGCCGGGAGAGCATCCGGCCGGTGGCCGTACAGATGTCAGCACAGTCGAGGTTGAGGCGGATGCAGGTGGTCAGCTCCGCGACCATGTCCTCACCCAGGCAGGCATCCGCGCAGGCGGTGCAGGTCTGGGCGCACTCGAAGCAGGCGGTGATGCATTCGGCCAGTTTGTCCTTGTCGATCTGGCCTAGGTCCTTCGGGTGGGCCTCCAGCATGGCGTGTACGTGATGGGTCATGTCGTGCTCCATATCTCAATTCGGTCCGGAAAGGTGGGCCGGTCGAGCCGACCGGCCCACACCCTCGACCCTAGAGGCCCGACTGGCCGGAATCCAGGGTTGGACCATGAAGATTTCATGAAGAACCCCAACCTCCACCTAGCGGCTACCAGCCGCTAGAAACTCCCTAAGTAACGTGGCGAATGCTCGGCCGTAGCTACGCCGAGTGGGTCGGCCACAGGCTCCCAAGAGCCGGACGCTGCCCTACCCACAGCCTCCACCCAGTGGCACCTATCGAGCAGGAGGAGTGATAAACCACGACGCACTTGAAGCACCATCCCTCGCTGAGTCTCAGCTCCTGCACCAACCAAGAAACCTAGAAAGCATTATCATGAAGCGCACCATTGCCCTCGCTGCCCTCGCCCTGACCTCCTCCCTGGCCCTGGCCGCCTGCACGGACGACACTGCATCTGATGCCCCCGAGACCACGACCACCACCACCTCGGTGACGGCCACACAGTCCTCCGAGGAGACTGGCATGAACGATCAGATGGGTGCAGAGGGCCATTACCATCCGGCTGATGGTGGGCAACCCCCGGCAGGGATCGCAGCAGAGGAAAATCCCACCTACCCGGTGGACACCGAGGTCGTCCTCACCGCGGACCACATGCCGGGCATGGAGGGTGCTGAGGCGACGATCGCCGGTGCGTTTGACACCACGACCTACTCGGTCAGCTACACCCCCACCGACGGTGGGGACCCGGTCACCGACCACCGGTGGGTGGTCCACGAGGAGTTTGTCGATCCGGGCCAGGCCCCCCTGCCGGAGGGGTCCGAGGTCGTCTTGGATGCCGAGCACATGTCGGGAATGAAGGGTGTGGAGGCCACCATCGACTATTCCACGGATGAGACGGTCTACATGGTTGATCTCACCGTCGACGGGATGACCATGACCAATCACAAGTGGGTTACCGAAAGCGAGATCGCCCCGGCAGAGTAAGACCCACCAACCGCAACCTCAGCACCCCGGGCTCCTCCACCATCTGGTTGAGGTCCCTGGGTGCTTACCTCTTTGGTTTCTGCCCTAGGACGAGTTAGTCCTCGTCCTGGGTGAGCACCTGTCGGGCCAGTCGGTAGGCGTGGTCGTTCCATCCCTGGCGGACGACGTCGCGGACGAGTCAGGAGCATCCCACCGGTGGTGGCTGCCCGTGACGGGGATGTTCCCTTGGTGGCGGCCGCTCTAGACGGCGTGGCGGATGTCCTTTGAGTGGGCAAAGACGGTACATCGTGGCCCGCTTGTCTGCCGGGTGAACCGGCCATAGCCATCAGGATGCGAAATGAGCCCCACACCAAATCCCGCACCGGTCATCGTCACCGGGGATGACCTGGTCTCATTGGTTGGAGCCGGGGGAAAGTGGTGTTATCTCTATCGGGCGATCACCGCCGGTGGCCAGACCCTGGACTTTTACCTCTCTCCGAAGCGGAACGTGGCCGCAGCGAAGCGTTTCCTGGCCAAGGCTCTCAGATCCAATGCGTCAGCCGGGTATCCCAGAGTGATCAACACCGATAAAGCACCCTCACTAGCCAGGGCAATCGCCGAGTTGAAGTCAGAGGGAATCTGCCCGCCAACAGTGGAACACCGGCAGGTGAAATACCTCAACAACATCCTGGAAGGCGACCATGGTCGGCTGAAGCGGATCCTCGGGCCGAAAGGCGCGTTTAAGAACCGGTCATCTGCATATCGGACGTTGAAAGGGATGGAGGCGATGTACTCATTGCGGAAAGGGCAAGGCACGATGTTTGCCTACGGGCAACCGAACCCGGACGCGGTGATCGTCAACCGGGTCTTCGAGACGGCCTGAGAACGCCCACACGCAGCGGCCATCAGGGAATGAGAAACTGAGTTTTTGCGGCTCTCCCCCCAACTTTGCAACAGCACCGGTTGATGTTGCAGGTGGGGATGTGGTCGAGGTTGTTCAGCGGCGCGATCTTTTCGACCAGCAGCACCACAGTGGCCATCAACCCGATCATGCGGCCGCCAGCAGCAGGACTCCCAGCCTCCAGCCGGCAACAGGGGCGGTCAGAGTGGCCTGGCCGTCGTTCTCGACGGGGTGTGGTGGTCGGGGCCCGGCCTGTCACCGGGCGAAACGGGCGATAGCGTCGGTGACTTCCTGGAACTTCGCGTCGGCCTCCTCTCCTCCTAACTGGGCGGCGTCACGGACGCAGTGTTTCATGTGGTCATCGAGTAGTCCCAGGGCAACGCTGCGTAGGGCAGCATTGACCGCGGAGATCTGGGTAAGGATGTCGATGCAGTACTGTTCCTCGTCGACCATGCTGTGCAGGCCCCGGGCCTGGCCCTCGATGCGCTTGAGGCGGGCGAGATAGCGATCCTTGTCGTTGATGTAGCCATGGGTGGTGTGACAGGTGTCGGCCCCACCCGAGGAGGAAACGGCCTGATCAGGGGTGCGAGTATCCACAATGGTCTCCTTGCTGAAAAAAGGGGGCAGGTATGTCCTGAGTCAGTTGCGGGTCGATCAGGATGGAAAGCCCGAGGGTATGGAATGAGGCGTGAGGACCTCATGGTCCCCACGCCCTGTGGCGTTATTCGGATAAGTAGTCGGCAGTTTGTCGGCCCGGAGGGGCCTGCCGGGTGGGGCCGGGGGAGAGGTCAGGAGCAGGTACTTGGGGACGGAGGTCTGAGTGTTATTGGAGGGACTCAGCCGCAGGAGGAGGACACGGGGTTCCTTATCGCTAGAAAAGGATGCGGATTAGGCGGTGACCGGCTGCCGCACGGAGGGGCGAGCGGGCTGCGGTGAGGAACTGGTGTTGTCGTGGGAGGGCTTGAATCTACGCAGCGTGAGGGAGTTGGAGACCACGAACACCGAGGAGAAGCCCATCGCAATGCCCGCCAACCCCGGGTTGAGGAAACCGATCGCGGCGACCGGGATCAGCACGACGTTGTAGGCGAACGCCCAGAACAGGTTGCCCTTGATGGTGCCCAGCGTGCGACGTGACAGACGGATGGCATCGCCCGCGGAGCGCAGGTCGTTGTTCATTAAGGTGATATCGGAGGCCTCTATGGCCACATCCGTGCCCGCCCCCATGGCCAGACCCAGATCGGCCTGGGCCAGGGCGGCCGCGTCATTGACGCCGTCGCCGACCATGGCGACCTTCTTGCCCTCATGTTGCAGCTTCTCGATGACCGCGACCTTGTCCTGCGGCATGACCTCGGCACTCACGTTGGCCGCATCGATGCCCACCTCTTGGGCGACGGCGGCCGCGGCCTTCGCGTTATCGCCGGTGAGCAGGTACGGACTCAACCCCAGCCTGCGGAACTGGGCGACCGCTTCCGCTGAGGAGTCTTTGATGGCATCGCGCACCACGACCACACCGGCGGGCTGGTCATCGACGTAGACGGCCACCGGGGTCGCGCCCTGCGACTGTGCGTGGTCGAAGGCGGTGGTGAGGTCACGGGGCAGCTGGCCGGCGGGACGGCCGACGGTGACGACGTGACCCTTGACGGTGGCCGTGACGCCCCGGCCGGCGGTGCTGTCGAAGTCGGTGGCCTCCTGGATGTTCCCGGAGCGCTCGGCCTCGGTGACAATCGCCTTGGCGATGGGGTGCTCGGAGCCTGCTTCGACGGCCGCCGACAAGGCGAGGACCTCGTTGTTGGTGTAGCCGTCGGCGGCGTGGACGCCGGTGACCGACATGACCCCGGAGGTGACGGTGCCGGTCTTGTCCATGACGATGGTGTCGACCTGGCGGGTGGATTCGAGGACCTCCGGGCCCTTGATCAACAAGCCCAGCTGCGCGCCCCGGGAGGTGCCCACCAGCAGGGCGGTCGGGGTGGCCAGTCCCAGGGCGCATGGGCAAGCGATGATCAGCACCGCGACTGCGGCGGAAAAGGCCCAGTTCGCCCCGCTGCCGAGGGCGAGGTGGACGATCAGGGTGATGATGGAGACGACAATGACCGTCGGGACGAAGACCGAGGAAATCTTATCCACCAGGCGCTGGACCGGGGCTTTTTTCGCCTGGGCGTCAGTGACCAGCTTGGCCATCTGGGACAGCGTGGTCTCCGAACCTGTGCGGGTGACTTCGACCAGCAGTCGACCGGAGGTGTTGATCGTCGCGCCCGTGACCGGGGTGCCAGGGGCGGCCTCGACGGGAACGGACTCGCCGGTCAGCATCGACTCGTCGATGGCCGAGGTGCCCTCGATGACACGACCGTCGGTGGCGATCTTCTCACCCGGGCGGACGACGAAGACGTCACCGACTGTCAGCTGGGAGACCGGGACGCGGACTTCCTCACCGTCGCGGATCACCGCGGCGTCTTTCGCACCCATGTCCAGCAGGGACTTCAGCGCCGCGGAGGACTGGCCCTTGGCGCGGACCTCAAACCACCGGCCGAGCAACAGGAAGGTGATGACTACGGCGATGGTCTCGAGGTAGATGTGGTCCATGCCGTCATGGCGGGGCAGCAGGCTCATCTCGATGACCATGCCGGGGTGCCCGGCGTTGCCGAAAAACAAGGCCCACAGCGACCACAGATACGCAGCGGTAGTGCCCAGAGACACGAGCGTGTCCATCGTGGTCGAGCGGTGACGCAGGTTGGTTAAGGTCGCCCGGTGGAACGGGGCGCCACCGTAGAAGTAGATCAGGGTGGACAGGACGAGCAGGGCCCACTGCCAATTCATGAACTGCAGGGACGGGATCATCGAGATCGCGACCACCGGAACGGAGAGGATCGTCGACCCGATCAGACGCGACTTCAGGTCTGTGGCCTCGGCCTCGCGGGCCTGTTCGTGGCGGTCACCGACCACCTCGGTGTCCTCCTCCGGGCCGCTGTCCACGGCGGAGGCGTGTTGATCCCCCATGGTGAACGCGTCGTACCCGGCACCCCGCACGGTTTCGATCAGCCGATCGGCGTCGACTTTGGTGGGGTCGTAACTGACGGAGGCGGATTCGGTGGCGAAGTTGACGGTGGCCTCCACGCCATCGAGCTTGTTGAGCTTGCGCTCCACCCGCCCTGAGCACGACGTACAGGTCATGCCGGTGACGCCCAGATCGACCTGGAGTAGGTCAACCGACGGTTGAGTCTGAATCATCAGTGATCAGTCCTTCAGCAAACAGTGGTGAGGTGCATCTCCGAGGTCCCAAAAGGCCCGCCCACAGATGCACCGTCGGGGATATCGAACCGGCATGGCTGGGCCTGATGGGCATATCCAACAGGGTTGGCCCGGCCGTGTCTACCTGAGGCGGGGACCGGGCCCCGGGATTAGGGCTTGACGGTGTAACCGGCTGTCGTGACAGCGGCGACAACATCGTCGTCGGTGAAGTTTTCACCCGTGACGGTCACCTGCCCGGTATCCACGGTGGCCTCCACCATGGTCACACCGGCGACCTCGCCGATCTCCTCCTCCACGGAGGACTTGCAGTGTCCGCAGGTAATGCCTTCGATGATGTACTTCTTTGTTACGGCGCTCATCAGATGATCCTTTCCTTGATGTCCTGAAGGGCAGGAGTGGAGATGTCCCAACAACCTTCAACCTATACCCATGGGGGGTATCAGTCAAGGAGGTGTCTGCCCCTAAGCGTCCCGTTCGGCGGGCAGGACTTCCGGAACGGCCGCGATCGTTGCTGCACTTCTTGTACAAAATGTACGTTAAAGGGTATGGGCATCACGGTCACCCTCAGTCAGTTCCGCAGCGAACAAAGCCACTATCTTGATGCCGCCCAACGTGAACCGGTCACCATCCTCAGTCGCGGGCCCCGCCGCCGGGCGGTGGTGGTCTCCCCGGACTTCTACGACCGGGCGGTTCAGGCGCTGGAGGATGGCGAGGATATCCGTGCCGCAGCGGCTGCCCGCCAGGAGGCGGGCGGTGTCTCTCACGAGGAGTTCACGTCCGACCTCGAACTGGACTGACGTGCCTGTCCATACCTGTGCCGCGGTATTTGATCATCGATAAGCTTTCAACTGCGACAGCCCTCCGCACGCTGGCCCGGCAATGGCAGCAGTGATTGCCACCGCCATCGACGCCCTGGCCCACGTTCCGCCGTCTCGGCGGAGTGGAAAAGTTGCGGGGCGGCGACGGGGAGTGCTGTAGCTGGGTAGTCCACGGCCGTCAATGACGGTGAGCTGATCAGCGTCTCGGTTCCAAGGAAGACAGGCACTCATACTCGCATCGTTGAGTGGGATGAGGCCGGTCCCTGGCGTTCCTGCGCATGACGCATGACTACCGAACCTGAACAAATAAGGAATGGACAGCTGAGGCACGCAGCATCAGGCTGCTAGCGGGGCCTCTTTTTGTTGCCCGTATCGGGTCAGACCCCGCGGCTTGTACACCGCCAGCACCGTAGCCACCAGCAATACCAAGGCTGCTGCCACGGAGTGGAGGACCGGGGAGAAATTCCGCACGGCCTCCAGCCCCACGCCCGGGTCTGCCGCCACCCGGGCAAGATACTCGAAAGTCTACATGTACAGCACCAACACACCTGTCGCCACCACAGTGAGCCCCAGCTTGAACACCACCCAGTAGTGTCGGAACAATCCCCACGTCGTCCCCAGGGATTGAAGGACTCCGGTCACCAGCGAGGCCACCGCCAGGGGAACGAGCGCCCACCACGCCACCTGCTCCATCACCCGATACGTCCCCCGGACCGCCATCTCATCCGCGCTCACTATCCCCATGACCGCCATCGCGATAAAGGCGAGCACCATCCCGAGCCAGCCGACCGAGCAGACCACATGTGCCACCAGCGCGGCCTTGCGTATTCGTGGGGTCATCACTCTCGCCATTAGAGGTGCTCCTGGACCAGGAACGCCCCCTCGGCCGGCATCCCCAACCCATGGCGACTGGGCCCATGGTTGCCGTCTCCAAACACCAGTACCAGCACGACCGAGTCATGCGCCTGAAGGCTTCGCGGTCATCCGGAGGAAAACACCGCACGATCACCACCTCGCAGACCAAGGGGCGTCTCGCCCTCGTGGCTGTAGCCGCCGGCACGGTCTCATCCGCCGGCGTCGGTGGCGCCACGGCCGCCGCCTTGCAAGCCCCGGCCGAGGTCGAGGCTCCGGTCTCCCCGGAGGCTGCCACCGTCGAGGTGGATTTGGCCACCAACGACACGGCCCTGTCCTCGAGTGGGACGCAGGCCGCACCGCAGATTCTCGCGATCTCCGAATTCAAGCCGGTCGCCAACATCGACGAGCAGCTGGACAAGGCCATCCAGTACAACGCCGAGCGGGCCGAGAACGAGCGCGCTGCCCGCGCGCCCTCGGTGGTCAAGCCCGCTGAAGGCACCTTCACCTCCGGTTCCGGCGTGCACTGGGGAACCCTCCACGCGGGTATCGACATCGCCAACGTCGTGGGTACCCCGATCCTCGCGGCGATGGGCGGCACTGTCATCGACTCCGGCCCGGCCTCCGGTTTCGGGCAGTGGATCCGCATCCAGCACGATGATGGCTCGATTGCCGTCTACGGTCATATGGAGACTCTCGACGTGACCGTTGGGGAACGCGTCACCGCTGGTCAGAGGATCGCTGGCATGGGCAACCGAGGGTTTGCCACCGGCTCTCACCTGCACTTCGAGCTTTACCTGACTGGCAGCGGGGCGGTCGACCCGTTGCCCTGGTTCGCCGAGCACGGCGTCACCTTCTAACCTTCCCGCACTCACCAGGACCGGCCCCGACACCGGAACCGGCGGCAGTGACTGGGCGTGAGGCACCCGCCTCAGACCGCAGAGACGCTTCTCACTCATCGCCGACACAGCCCGGACTTGATAGCTTCTCCAGGCAGGGCAGACCGGGGCACAGGGGAGGCAGTCCGTGCTCGTCATATATGGGGGCGGCGAGCGTCCCGCCAACGAGGAGCAGGTGCCGTAATCCACGTTTAGTGGGATACTTCCGTAACCTGCCTTCTCCTGCGCCAGCTGACGAAGCCGGTAACCGCAGGCCATGCAAGAGCCAGCATCGCGAGAACCAACAGGGGCGTATCCCCCATGCGCGCATACGGCGTCAAACCAGTATGAAGGGGAACGGTTGCCGTCAGCAGTTCGTTCGTGCCCAGGCCACTGAGTTGTGAGACTGTGCCGTCGGGCTGGATAACTGCGGAGTATCCGGTGGGGGCAGCCTGGAGAACGGTGCGGCCAAACTCGCGGGCACGCATCCGGGATGCGGCCACTTCAATTGCAGGTACTTCCTCGGTCACAAAAGACGCGGCGTTGGTCGGTGCGAGGAGTAGCTGCCCACCATTGCGAACGGCATCGGCGACCCGGTCGGCGAAGAAGACCTCATAAGAAATGACGATCCCCAATCGTGGTGTCCCGCTGGGATCGAGCACCGCCGGTCCCTCTCCGACAATGGCGTCGCGGGGGATGAACCGTGCGTCCTCGCTGAGTCGTTCAATCAGATTGCGCATAGGGATGTACTCGCCGAACGGCACACGATGATGCTTCTCATAGCGTCCTAACCGGGTCCCGTCCGGTCCCCACACTATGGATGCGTTCCGGAAATGTTGATCCTCGGATTCGGTAATTCCGACGACGATGTTCGTGTCGAGTTGCCTGGCCAGTTCAGCGAAAGCTGCATCAACGCGCGTCCCGTCGATTGAGCCGTCGATATTGACGACGTTTTCGGGCAGCAGAACCAGATCAGGGTCCCCGGTGATATCTTCGGCAGCCTGTAGGTGCCGGCGGGTCGTATCAAACGGATCGGTATTGACCGCGCGAAGCCCGCGGGGGCCTCCACCCTGCACGAGCACGACGTCAAGGCTGCCTTCTGCCGTATCATTTACGATCGTTGGCGCGAACGCCGGTACCGCGAGTACCACGACCGCTGCGACCACGGATGCTGCACGGGCTCGTCTCGGCCCGAAGATGACAGCGGTAACAACGGCCCCCGCAACTGCGGCCAACGCGGTCACCAGGAGAGTCCCACCCAGGGGCGCTGCCGCCATGAAAGGACCATCGGTCTGGCTGTATCCGAAAGCGGACAGCGGGAAACCGCCGAACGGGAACCGGTGCTGCACAGCCTCCAATAACACCAGGGCAGCAGGGGTGAGCAGCCACCAGCCCGACCAGCGGCTGCGAAAAGCCGCCTCGTTAGGCGATACCGCGGCAACCAGCATTAACAGTAGCGCCTGAACGGCAACAACAGCAGCGTATCCGGCAGTGTTGAAGTCGGTGAGCCAGCGCAGAGCAAGAGCGTAGTGCGCCACCCCGCCCAACCCACCGAGCCACAAACGGTTACGTAGTGGTTGACCTGCCAAAGCCAGCATGAACATAGTCACGCCCACCGGGAACAGCACCCACCAACCGCGTGGCGGCAGCGCCAGCCACCAGACCACCGCAGCTCCCATCATGAGCGCGGTGGGACCGGCCAATCTGCGCCAGTTATCGCCGGCTATCCCCCGGGAAAGACGTGAGACTGTCACGTCTGCTGCAGTACTAGCCTTCATCGGAGATCACGGCCTTTTTCGGGTTGTTGCTCAGTTGTGAATATATGCCCAATCCTTCGAGTCATGTGACAGCAACTTTCAGTACTTTCCCAGTGGATCTGGGGGTCCGGCAAAGCGTTGACGAATCCGGATTTAGTTCAGGCCGGCGTAGGAGTGCAGGCCGGAGACGACCAGGTTGATGAACAACAGGTTGAAGATTATCGTGGCCGGGGCCAGGATATTGATCCACGCGGCCTTGTGATCGAGCCACCCGGCCGTGGCACGGGCATGCAGGTAGGCGGCATAGAGCACCCAGGAGATAAAGGATGCGGTCTCCTTCGGATCCCATCCTCAAAACCGGCCCCACGAGGCCTCCGCCCAGATCGCACCCAGAACAATGCCCAACCCCAGTACGGGCAACGTAATGATGGCGGACTTGTAGGCCAGGGCGTCAAGCTTTTTCGCACTCGGCAGCGGCTTGGCCACAGCACCGAAGAAGCCACGCTCCGCACCCTTCGGCTGCCAGATGCGCAGCCGCTGGGAAATATGTACGAGTACATCTCCATGATCTGCGTGGACAAGCTGCAGGTCATCGACTTCCGCCCGACACGGTGCACACCACTGGTCCCAAGCGTTGAGGACGACGACCTCGCCGTCAAAATCAGACAGGCTGATCTCCTCACCCTCCTCCATCAGCGACGGGCCGGAGAAGTCCGGCAGCGGGGCACGTTCCTCCTTTGCGTAGATAATCTCGGTTTGGCCTCCTGGTGAGTGGAACTGGAAGGTGCCCCCGACGGCGACGGCGTTTCGGGCGCCGTCGCCTGAGGAACAGGCCGTCAGGGTCACGGCGGTGAGCACCGCGGCAACCGCGATGGCGGCTCTGCGGGGTGTGCTCGGCATGGATTAGATCTCCTTATTCCGGGGCGGTGGGGAAGAAGACGGTGTTCTGGTTGTCCCGGAAGACCACAACACCGAGGAAGGTCATCGTGCTGCCCGGTGGGTGGTCTGCAGCGACCCAGCTCACCCCAGCGACCGACCATGCTGTGGGGTTAGGCGTACCGCAGGGAACTCATCATCCCGGTTTCCAAGTGATAGGCGTTATGGCAGTGAAATGCCCACTCACCGGGGTTGTCAGCGATCAGGTCGGCGATCATGGTTTCACCGTGGCGGAGAAGGACGGTGTCCTTGCGTAGCCCGCCGCTGCCGGGCAGCGCCCACGTGTGTCCGTGGATGTGCATGGGGTGGGGCATCATGGTCCTGTTGCGCATGACCATCCGCAGGCGCTGGCCCTCCTGCACGGTCGCGGAGGAGGATTGGCCGTCGGTGAGAATGCTCCATTCATACGGCATCATCTGCCCGCCCAGGTCGATGCTGACTTCTCGGTCTGGTGTGCCCTCGGGCAGGAGTGCACGGTCTGCTGGCTTCAGGGAGGACAGAAGCAGTCCGGTGGACGACAACTCGGGGAAGTCGACATCGGGGCGGGGGGCCTGGCCGCCGGCGGTGCGGATGACGGCGAAGGCGCGGTCGTCCTTACCCACCGCCAAAGCCGTGAGCGGGAAGATGCCGTCGCCGAGGATGACCTCGACGTCGACACGCTCGCCCATCGACAGGTAGATCGATTCGGTCTCCCAGGGCTGGACAGGGAAGCCGTCGGTGTGGGTGACGGTCATACGGTGGCCACCGAGAGCCACCTTGAAGATGGTGTCAGCGCCCGCGTTGATGAACCTCAGGCGGGCTTTATCCCCCGGTCGGGCATTAAACGTTCGGTGCGCCCGGGGAATGCGTCCGTTGATGAGGTAGTGCGGATACATGACATCACCGGCATCTCCACCCAGAGCCAGATCGGGCGTGCCGTGGGCCATCATGCCCCCCTCACCACCCATATCCATCCCGCCGTGGCCACCCATATCCATCCCGCCGTGGCCACCCATGTCCATGTTTCCGTGTCCGCCCATGTCCATCCCCGTCAACATGGTCAGCTGATCTTCGGGACTGCTGCCGTCGATGCCGTCCAGCCAGTCGTCGAGCACGATGGTCCATTCGACGTCCTGATCCTCTGCGTCGTCCGGGTCGCGGACGATCAGAGGGGCGTGCAGACCCCGGTCGAGTTGTAGGCCGCTGTGGGAGTGGTAGAAGTAGGTTCCTCCATGGGGGGTTTCGAACACATAGGAAAACGACTGACCAGGCTCAATGGGAGGCTGGGTCATGCCGGGCACACCGTCGGCTGCGTTGTGGAGTGCGATGCCATGCCAGTGGATGGAGGTGCTCTCAGGCAGTTCATTGGTGATATCGACCTGGAGGACGTCGCCGGCGGTGGCCTCAATGGCCGCATCCCCGGTGTCAGAGACATATCCCCACGTCTTGGCTTCGATGCCGCCGATATCGATCGACATGGGCCGCGCGGTCAGCGTCTTGCGGACGGAAGGCGCGGGAAGATTCGGGGGAGTCGGGTAGGAGGATGACGACGAGGAGGACGCGGCAGGGGCCGAGGTGCTGTTGCCCTGTCCGCAGGCGACCAGGGCCCCGGTGCCGGCGAGGACGAGCCCGCCGAGCAGAAACTGTCGTCGGGAAAACGCGTTCGTCATGATTTAACCTTCCATGGTGTAAGATTTCAGTGATACGGGAGACAGGCGCAGGTGAGGACCCTGCTGAGCCATCACGTCAGGCGCAGGTCTGTGACACACGTTGCGCCGTCAGCGGTGGTGGAAAACTCCGTGGTGCCGGTACGCCCCTGGTAGCTGACCTCAATCAGGCCGGTGGCATCATCGGGAAGCCAGAAGCCAATAAACCCGTTGTCGAACGTGGTGGTTTGCTCGTCGATCAGGACCTCCCCGGTGGTCTCATCGGTGACCGTGACCTGGACGGGCGCATTGCGCAGTTCACCCAGGCAGGTGGTCAGACTGTGGTAAAAGCAGTCATGGGTCTGGGTCACATATGGGGCAATCGAGACGTAGGTCAGGTCCTGGGGCAGGTCGAGAGCCACCTCCTGGTTCTCATCCGAGAGCAGCAGTTCATTGGCACGCACTGAGGCGATCAGATCCGTAGGACGCTCAGTGACCTTCTGCCGGTCGAGGTGATCAATGATCTCCACCGCGTCCATGGCGGCCAGACCGTGGGCGGTCAAGAACTTATCCTGGCTCACTTCCGCGGTGACAGCGGGCTCCGAGTCGGGGGCTGAGCATCCGGTGAGGGTCAGGGCGAGGGCGGCGGCTGCGATCGCTGCTCGTTTCACGTCAATCTCCTTGGGTCGTGGTTAGACCGTGATAGGGCACCGCTTATGCGTCGGTGCTTCATCTTTCTCTAGCACGTCCGCCGGCCGGCCGGAAAACCAAAAACCCTGCTCGCAGCCTTGAAATACGGTGAAAAGGGGGCGCGATCGGTGGGCTGGGTCACACCTGAACTGGCCCGCCCCACCACGGGTTGCTGTCCTGCTACCCCGCCCCCGGTATCTGGCGCGGGGCGCCCAACCCCTGGTAGCACCTGCTTCCCCCACCGGTGAAGGCAACATTCTTGGTCTGTGAGGGGACACAGAAACGAGAGCGATCCAGGGGTTGTTTTTGAAGATTTAATGAAGATGTCCTCGGCGAGCACCGAGCGAGGATGGCATCACCCCTGGCCGGGACCATACTGGATCCTATGGATGACCGCGCACTGACCATCGCCACGCCCCCGGGGCGGGTGCTGGTGGTCGACGATGAACAACCCCTGGCCCAGATGGTGGCCACCTACCTCATCCGGGCAGGCTTCGAGGCTCGTCAGGCCTACACGGGAACTCAGGCCGTGGACGAGGCCCGTCGCTTTTCCCCCGATGTTGTTGTGTTGGATCTGGGTCTGCCCGAACTCGACGGTCTAGAGGTGTGCGGACGGATCCGCACCTTCTCGGACTGCTACATTCTCATGCTCACCGCCCGCGGCACCGAGGACGACAAGATCACCGGTTTGACCCTGGGGGCCGATGACTACATCACCAAACCCTTCGGCATCCGGGAACTGGTGACCCGGGTGCATGCGGTGCTACGCCGCCCCCGCACCAGCACCATCCCGCCGCAGGTTACCGCCCCGTTTGTCGTCGGTGAGCTCACCATTGACCCCGCCGCCCACAAGGTGCAGGTGGGGGAGGTGGTCGTGGATCTCACCCGCACGGAGTTCGAGCTGCTGGTCACCCTGGCCCTGCGCCCAGGCCAGGTGCTCACCCGCCACGACCTGGTCACCGAGGTCTGGGACACCACCTGGGTGGGGGACGAGCGCATCGTCGATGTCCACATCGGCAACCTGCGCCGCAAGCTCGGCACCGATACCCGGGGGCGGGGCTTCATCGAAACCGTGCGTGGAGTGGGCTACCGGGTGGGGCAACCATGAAGCACGGACCCGGCCTGACCTTCCGCTTCCTGGCCGCCCAGGTGGCGGTCGTGGTGATCAGCCTGTTGGTGGCCGCGACCGTAGCCACAATCGTAGGCCCGGCCCTGTTCCACGACCATATGCTGATGATCGGCCGGGAAGATCCCTCGCTGGAGTTGTTTCACGCCGAGCAGGCCTACCGGGACGCCAACCTGATCACCCTGGCCGTGGCCCTGCCCACCGCATTGATCAGCACCCTACTGGCCAGCCTGTGGTTGTCTCGTCGGCTGCGCACTCCCCTGCAGGGCCTGACGCGCGCGGCCGCCTCCGTCGCCGGTGGCAACTACCGGGTACGCGTCCCCGCGGGGAACGCCGGCCCGGAGGTGAGCACGCTGGCACAAGCCTTCAACACCATGGCTAATCGGATGGAACACACCGAACAGGTCCGCCGCCAAATGCTCTCGGACCTGGCCCACGAAATGGGCACCCCCTTGTCGGTCCTCGCGGTCTACTTCGATGGCCTCCAGGACGGTGTCGTGGACTGGGACCTGTCCACCCACCGGATCATGTCCGACCAACTCACCCGCTTGACCCGGCTGATCGAGGATATCGACGATGTCTCCCGGGCCCAGGAAGACCGCATTGATCTGGACCTAGCCGAGGAAGGACTCGATGAACTGCTCCACGTCGCGGCCGCCGCCGCGGGGGAAGCCTACGCCGACAAAGGCGTCGGTCTACACATCGAGGCTGGCCACGACACCGCCCGGGTAATGGTGGACCGGCAACGCTTCGGCCAGGTGATGGGCAACCTGCTGTCCAACGCCCTGCGGCACACCCCAACCGGTGGACGGGTCCAGGTCATCGTCCGCCAACAGGGGGCTTCCGCCACGCTCATTGATATCACCGACACCGGCGACGGCATCCCGCCCGACCAGCTCGAGCACATCTTCGAACGCTTCTACCGGGGGGATGCCGCCCGGAGCCGGGACAAGGGTGGGGCCGGCATCGGCCTGACCATCTCCCGTGCTCTGATCGAAGCTCACGGCGGCACCTTAACCGCCACCTCACCCGGAGCCGGTCACGGAGCGGTGTTCACCCTCCGCCTCCCGCTGTCCCCTCCCGACAGTGAGGAGGCTGCTCGGTGACCACACCCTGCCCCGTGAGGGCCGTGCCCTCCACCCCTTGAAAATGTACCCCGGGGGGGTATATGCTAGCGAGCGTTACCGCATCCCACCGACCCGTAGGAGCTTTCCCATGATCACCTCGCCGCCCCGCCTCTTGCCGATGGTCTCCCACGGCTGCAGCTGTTGCGGACCTGCCTCACGTGCCGACACCGCCTCCACCCCTGCCGCCAGCGATTCCTCAGCAGGAGGGGCCTCCCCTAGCTACTATGTCACCGGCCTGACCTGCGGGCACTGCGCGAAAAGCGTGACCCAGGCCCTTCAGGCCCTCCCCCAGGTCGACGACGTCCAGATTGATCTCGCTGCTGGTGGTGTTTCCACCGTCACGGTCACCGGTGTCGTACCTCCGGAGATGGTTCGCCGGGCCATCGAGGAGGCCGGCTACACCGTCTTATCCTGATCAGTTTTACCCATCATCTCGACCCCGACCGGGTTGAGCGGAAGGAACGCCATGAGCACTCTCCACCATTCCGGCGATCACCATGGTGATCACCCCACTCCGGAAACAGACCACACCCACCACCCGGATCATGCCAGCCACGAACACCACGCAGATGCCGACACCCACGGCCAGGCGATGCCCCACGATCACCCGCACTCCGCCCTGGACGAAGACCACCACGTTCATGGTCACGGCGAACACGCCGGCCATAGCACGGCGATGTTCAGGCAGCGTTTCTGGTGGTCGCTGATTCTGTCCATTCCCGTCGTTATTTTCAGCCCGATGGTCGCTGAACTGCTCGGCTACCACCTCCCCGAATTCCCGGGCTCATCCTGGATTCCCCCGGTTCTCGGCACCGTCATTTTTGTCTACGGCGGAACGCCTTTCCTCAAAGGCGGATGGAAAGAACTGAAATCCCGCAAACCCGGGATGATGCTCCTGATCGCCATGGCCATCACCGTGGCGTTTGTCGCCTCCTGGGTCACCACTCTGGGGCTGGGCGGTTTTGACCTGGACTTCTGGTGGGAGCTGGCCCTGCTGGTGACCATCATGCTGCTGGGCCACTGGCTGGAGATGCGCGCTCTCGGGGCCGCGTCCTCCGCGCTTGACGCGCTGGCTGCCCTGCTGCCGGATGAGGCCGAGAAAGTCATCGACGGGACCACCCGCACCGTGGCCATTTCGGAGCTCAGCGTCGATGACGTGGTGCTGGTGAGGGCCGGGGCCCGGGTACCGGCGGATGGCACGATCATCGACGGAGCGGCTGAATTCGACGAGGCGATGATCACCGGCGAATCCCGACCTGTCTTCCGCGACACCGGTGACAAGGTGGTCGCCGGTACCGTGGCCACCGACAACACCGTCCGCATCCGGGTGGAGGCTACCGGCGGGGACACCGCTCTGGCCGGGATCCAACGCATGGTTGCCGACGCCCAGGAGTCCTCCTCCCGGGCCCAGGCCCTGGCGGATCGGGCGGCGGCGTTGTTGTTCTGGTTCGCGCTGATCTCCGCTCTGATCACCGCGGTGGTGTGGACCATCATCGGCAGTCCGGACGATGCCGTGGTGCGCACGGTCACGGTGCTGGTCATCGCTTGTCCGCACGCCCTGGGATTGGCGATTCCGTTGGTGATTGCGATCTCCACCGAGCGGGCGGCCAAGTCCGGGGTGTTGATCAAGGATCGGATGGCACTGGAGCGGATGCGCACCGTCGATGTGGTCCTGTTCGACAAGACCGGCACCCTGACTGAGGGTGCCCACGGTGTCACCGGTGTCGCAGCTGTCGAGGGCATCACCGAGGGCGAGCTGCTGGCTATTGCGGCGGCGGCCGAGGCTGACAGCGAGCACCCCGTCGCACGCGCCATTGTTACCGCCGCGGGTGAGCACCCCGAGGCCTCACGAATGGTGCTGCGCGGCACCGGTTTTACCGCGGCCTCCGGCCGGGGCGTGCGCGCCACCGTTGATGGCTCCGAGATCCTCGTCGGCGGGCCGAACATGCTCCGCGAATTCAACCTGACCAACCCCGGTGTGCTCGAAGAGCAGACTGGGGAGTGGACTCAACGCGGGGCCGGAGTCCTCCACGTGGTCCAGGACGGACAGATCATCGGTGCCCTGGCCGTCGAGGATACGGTCCGCCCCGAATCCCGCGCCGCCGTGAAAGCCCTGCAGGACCGCGGGGTCAAGGTCGCGATGATCACCGGCGACGCGCAGCAGGTGGCCCAGGCGGTTGGCCAGGACCTGGGGATCGATGAGGTCTTCGCCGAGGTCCTGCCCCAGGACAAGGACACCAAGGTCACCCAGTTACAGGAGCGTGGCCTGAGCGTGGCCATGGTCGGCGACGGTGTCAACGACGCC
The DNA here is from genome assembly GCF_024454075.1 of Corynebacterium sp. CCUG 71335. Lineage (NCBI taxonomy): Bacteria > Bacillati > Actinomycetota > Actinomycetes > Mycobacteriales > Corynebacteriaceae > Corynebacterium > Corynebacterium sp. CCUG 71335. Next base: position 96,264 of record NZ_JAGPYY010000002.1, on the reverse strand, counting down.
CCCGCTCTGACCCGCGCGGAGGTCGGTATCGCCATCGGGGCCGGCACGGATGTGGCGATGGAATCCGCCGGAGTGGTTCTGGCCAGTGATGACCCGCGGGCAGTGCTGTCGATGATTGAGCTCTCGCAGGCCAGCTACCGCAAGATGATCCAGAACCTCATCTGGGCCTCTGGCTACAACATCCTCGCCGTGCCGCTGGCCGCCGGCGTGCTCGCCCCCATCGGGGTGGTGCTCTCCCCGGCGGCGGGTGCAGTGTTGATGTCCCTGTCGACGATTGTGGTGGCGCTCAACGCCCAGTTGCTCCGCCGGATCAATCTGGACCCGGCCCACCTAGCCCCCACCGATCGACAGGAGGCCCCTGCCAGGTCCGCCTCTCCCGTGACCAACGGTCGCTAACCCTTCGAGGTTGACCCGCTGTTAAATTAACAGCGGGTTTCTCCTTTTGTATATGCTTGCAACGTCATGTGTCCGGCACGTAGCCAAACGCCGGGCCTGTCTCGAGCAAGAAAGACAAACTCCATGAACGATATTGCACGCAAGGCGCTCGCGGAGGCTCTGGCCACCCTGCTGTTCGTCTTCACCATCATCACCGCTGTCGCCGCTGCCGACAACTTCGCGCCCGTAGCCATTGGTATGGCACTGATGGTGCTGGTGTACTCCACCGGCCACATCTCCGGTGGACACGTGAACCCGGCTGTGTCCCTCGGTGCCTGGATTCGGGGTGCTATGACCGCCACCGAGATGCTCATCTACTGGGCTGCTCAGATCGTCGGCGGCATCCTTGGCGCCCTGCTGACCCGTGCCGTCATCTCTGATCCGGTCGAGGCTGCGCAGATCCAGTCTCTGCCGGCCTTTGTTGTAGAGGCCGTGTTCACCTTCATCCTCGTGTGGGTCGTGCTGAATGTGGCCACCTCCAAAGAGACCGACGGTAACTCCTTCTTTGGCCTGGCCATCGGTGCCACCGTGATGACCGGTGCCTTCGCTGTCGGCCCCATCTCCGGCGGCGGGTTCAATCCGGCCGTGGCAATTGGGCTGTGCGTCAACGGCAACTTCGCGTGGGACAACGTGTGGCTCTACATTCTCGCGCCGCTGGTCGGTGCAGCCTTGGCGGCGCTCGCGTTCCGCGTTCTCAGCCCGGCTGATGTCGAGCACGACCTGAAGGCTTAAGGCCCTTTCGAAAAGCTCGACTTTCCCGGGAAAAGTTCTGCATGGAAAACTAATCTTGGACCCATGTTTGGAACCGCTAAAGAATTCCCGTTGAGCAAACTTCCCATCGACACCTCCACCCGCCCGGGACCGGGCAAGCCGGAGGAGGTGGCGGTGTTGGCGCGCGTGGCCAACCGGATTGGTGGCATTGTGCAGGGCAGTACATCCCTGAACCTGTTCACCACGGTTGGCCGCGCGCGCCGTAATTTTTTGGCGTGGCTGGTCTACTCCGGCACGCTCATGCCGTTTGGCATTCTGTCGCGCACAGAGTCAGAGCTGGTCATCCTGCGGGTGGCCTCAATCCGCGCTGCGACCTACGAGCTGGAGCACCACAAGCGTCTGGGCGCGAAGGCGTGGTTGGATAAGGCCGCGATTGAGGCGGTCCAGCGCGCCGACCACGGCTTCACCGGCCGCCAGGGCGCGCTCATGGACGCCGCAGACGACCTGATCCGCCATCGCCAGATCAGCGACGATGTCTACGCCCGCCTGATGAGCCACCTCAATGAGAAGGAGCTCACTGCGTTCCTACTGCTGGTGACCAACTACGACGGGCTGGCTACCGTCATGGACGTGTTCGACGTCCCGCTCGACGAGCCGAAATAGACTGCTCTAGACCGATGCGTCCTTCGCGATCCACTGGAAACCCCTGTTCAACCCGCCGAGCACGAGGCGGTAGAGGAACGGCGCGTTGACCTGCGCCCACCGGCCGAGCTTCACGTCTCCGCCGGTGCTGATCAAGTACTTATTCTTGCGCACGCCCTTCACGATGATCTGCGCGCACTTCGCGGGGGAGATGGCATGACCCTGGAAGAGCTTCTTCGCGCGTCGCACCTTCGGGTTGGACTGGTCCACCCCGTCAATATCAATGGTGCGCACCAGGCCCGTGTCCACAGCACCCGGCGCGACGGCATGCACGTTGATGCCGAAGGGTGCAAGGTCGAAGCGCAGCACCTCGAGCATTGCCAGTACACCGCCCTTGGATGCGGAGTACGCCGCGTGCCACGGCAGGCCCAGAATTCCGGCGGAGCTGGACACGCAGACCAGCCGGCGCTTCTCCTTCCCCGGCAACGGCCCAGCCTCCATCATCGACGGCACGAATGCTCGGATGATGTAGATGGTGCCCATCAGGTTGACGTCGATAAGCATCTCCCACTTCTCCAAGGGCATGGTCGCGACATTGCCCCAAATAGAGATGCCGCCGACGTGGTAGATCGAGTGCGGAACGCCATGCTTATCGACGATTCCTCCCGCCCACCTTTCCACCGCCTCATGGTTGGAGATATCGAGCGGGGTGGCGTCGATAGCGAGCTCCCCGATATCCGCCGCGGTCTGCGCGAGGCCGTCGGCGTTGATGTCGGTGATGGCGACGTGCCATCCGTCGTCGGCAAGTTGGCGAGCGACTTCCTTGCCAATGCCGGATGCGGCACCCGTCACGATGGCGTACTTCTGCGCATTCTGCTCTGCGTTCATGGGTCGTATCCTAGGGGAAACAACCTCACGTGCTCGCGGGTTCGGGCGTTACACTGGGCCGCATGCCTGCGACCCCCATCCCGACCTACTTGAACGCGATCCTCGACGAGGTGCGCGACAACAAAGAGGGCAACAACGCCGACTACATCGAGACGTTGCGCGACGCTGACCCGGACAAGCTCGCGCTCGCGCTGTGCACCCGCAGCGGCAACCTGTATTCGGTGGGGGATGACGAGTATGAATTCTCCATCCAGTCCATCTCGAAGCCGTTCGTGTACGCGCTTTCACTGGACATGGTCGGTCCGGAAGAGGTCCATAAGTACGTCGGCGTGGAACCGTCGGGCGAGGCGTTCAATGAGCTGTCGCTGGATGACACGCACCGTCCCGCCAACCCGCTGATCAACGCCGGTGCGATCGTGGTCAACGAGCTTGTCGCCGGTGACGGGGTTGTTTTGCGCGAATTCAGCAAGCTCGCGGGACGCGAATTGCTTCTCGACGACAACCTCGCCCGCGCCGAACTCTCCAGCGCCGACCGCAACCTCGCCCTGGGGCACATGCTCCGCGAGTACGGGATGATCAAGGGCGACGTGGAAGAAGTCGTGGCCAGTTACATCCGCCAGTGCTCGATCATGGTGAACGTGAAAGACCTGGCTATCATGGCGGCGACATTGGCCAACGGTGGATTGCAGCCGGTGACGGGGGAGAGGGTGCTCTCCGCGCGGGCGTGCCGGCTCACACAGGCCGTCATGGCGTCTGCCGGCATGTACGACGGTTCGGGCCGCTGGATGAGCCGCGTGGGTATCCCCGCGAAGTCCGGTGTGTCGGGCGGGTTGATCGGGACGCTGCCGGGCCAGCTTGGTGCGGCGTCGTTAAGCCCGCGGCTGAACGAGGAAGGCAACTCCGTGCGCGGTGTAGAGATTTTCCAGCGCATGTCGGAGACCCTCGGCCTGCACATGATGGGTTCTTATTACTACTCCGCGCCGGGTATCCGCACCGTGCACCGCCAGGGTGACACCAACGTGGTCGAGCTGCAGGGCATGATCAACTTCACCGCCGCCGAGACGATCCTCCACGACCTGGTGGAGCGCCACCTGGTCGGCGACAAGCTCGTCCTCGACTTCACCCATGTGACATCGTTCAACATGGCCGGCCGCCGCCTGGTCAAAGAAGGGCTGCGCCAGTTCCGCGAGGAAGGATATGAAGTCGCCGTCTACGACCCGGAAGCCGCCATGCCGGACTACGAATTCTCCGACGGCACCCGTGTCGAATCCATCAAGGACTTCACCGAATCCTTCACCGTCAACGTGTCCCCGGAGGATGCCTACACCGTGGTGTCGGACCCGAAGCAGTGGTGGGAGGACACCGAAGATTCTGTCGAAGGCAATGCCGATGAAAAGGGCGAGTCCTTCTCCATCGAGTCCGACGACGGCACCGGTTACTTCACCGTCGAGCAGGCCGATGACGGCGAGCGCCTCGTGTGGCACTCCGAAACCACCGACGAGGATGGCGAGGACGAGGACTGGCGCGACTCCGACATCATCTTCGACTTTGACCGCGAAGAGGACGGCTCCACCACCGTCCACGTCACCCACCGCGGCCTGAAACCCCACGACAGGCACTATGAGGAGCGGGTGCAGGACTGGCGCGACCGGATTGGTAAGCGCCTCCAGCCGTACATCAACCGCCGCGCCGGGAATTCACGCGCGGCAGAAGATGCGGCTGGGGCTGAGCCCAGCGAGCCCAGCTAGTCTTCGAGTTCCGCGTTGAGGCGCTCCTCGTCGCGCTCACGCTGTTTGCGCAGCATCGCTGGCACGGCGATCACGGCGAAGACGGTGCCGATGATCCCGCCGGTGTACAACCCGCGCGCCAAGGACGGGTCCGAGACGTTGTACGCGATGCCGAACAGCATGACAAAGCACAGCGTGAGGTTCACTATTGCCAGCCCCCACAGCCCGTCTTTGAGCTTCGGTGCTGGGCGGGCGGCGCGGGACTTCAACCATTGCGTGAAGATGAGGTTCGGCCCGATCAGCGGGATGACGATGAGCAACGACCACATCGCATGTGTGCCGGGCAGCACCCAAGCGAGCATAGCGCCGGCGATCAGCGCGAAGGTGGGCAGCAGGGCCAGTGCGATGGTGGAGGCTTGGTGGTAAGTGCGGGTTTCGTATTCGTCGCCAAGCATCTTCTCTGTCTTGGCCAGGATGGTGTCGCCGATGTTCATGGTCAGCTCCTTTGCTGGTCACCGAAGACTTCCTCAACCGTTTTGCCGAGTTCGCGGCAAATGTCGAGCGCCAGGTGAACCGAAGGGGAATAGTTTCCTTTTTCGATGTTGGCTACGGTCTGCCGGGAGACACCGACGCGTTGGGCAAGCTCGGCTTGCGAAAGCTCGTGCCAGCGCCGCCATTGGCGGACCATGTTCGGGTGTGGATCTATGTCGCGCGACATTTTCTAACCGTAAATAATCCCATTCAGAGTGTCAAGGAAACTTTACAAACTGCTAACCCCAGTCGCCGAGCGCGCCCTCCAACGCGCCCAACGCTGCATCGATGATCGGCCGCCGTGCATCCTCCGGGCATCCCGCATCCGCCCAATCGAGGCACACAGCCTCCACGAATCCGAAGAACCCGGATACAGCGACAGCTGCGCGTTCACCGTCCGCGCCCACCAGCGCCCGCAGCTTATCGACGCCCGTATCCCGCCCCTCAATCCTCACAAACTGGACCTCCTGCGGCGTATCCCCACGCACCACCGCCGCCCACGCCAGCGGGTGAGCGGCAACGTGATCGAGGTAGACCTGAGCCGCCGCCCGGACCTTGTCGCGTGTCGACGTATTCGGTGGCAGCCCCTCGACCGCCTCCGCTACCGCCGCATCCAGCTCCTCTTCCCGCTGGGCAACCACAGCCGCGTACAGTCCCGCCTTCGAGCCGAAGTGGTGGAAAATCAACCCGACCGAGACGCCCGCGGCCTGGGCTATGTCCTGGGTGGATACCTCGGAGTAGCTGGAGGAGGCGAACAGGGGGCTGGCGACATCGATAAGCGTGTGGCGTCGTTCTGCGACGCTGAGCCGCGTGCGTGTCATGAAAACCACTATACTGAGTGGCGCTCAGTAGGAAAGGAGTCCCATGCTGGAGAACACGATCTGGTGGCACGTCTATCCGCTCGGCGCACTCGGTGCGCCCATCCGCGACCGCGCCGGCGACGATGCCGCGCCGCGTCTGCGTGAGCTTGAACCGTGGCTCGACTACCTCATTGAGCTCGGCTGCGACGGCCTGCTACTCGCCCCGATTTTCGAGTCCGTGGGGCATGGCTACGACACCCTCGACCACTACCGCGTCGACGCGCGCCTGGGCACGAACGAGGACTTCGATTGGCTCATGTCTGCGTGTCGCGAACGCGGCATCAAGGTCATGCTCGACGGCGTGTTCAACCATGTCGCCGCCACGCACCCCGCCGTCGCCGCTGGTCTGGCAGGCTCGACTTCCTGGGAAGGCCACGACGAGCTGGCTACCCTCCACCACGATGACGAGCGCGTCCGCGACATGGTCGCTGACATCATGAAGTTCTGGCTCGCGCGCGGCATCGCCGGCTGGCGTCTCGATGTCGCCTACTCCGTGCCACCCGCCTTCTGGGCCGACGTGCTCGCGCGGGTGCGCGCCGACTACCCCGACGCTCTGTTTTTGGGCGAGGTCATCCACGGCGACTACGCGCAGATCGCGTCGTCCGGCACTCTCAATTCGGTCACACAATACGAGCTGTGGAAGGCCATCTGGAGCTCGCTTCACGACGAGAACTTCTGGGAACTCGACCACGCCCTATCCCGCCACGCAACCGTGAGTGGTTCGATGGTGGCGAACACCTTCGTGGGCAACCACGACGTTGACCGCATCTCGAGCAAGATCGGCCAGGACAAGGCCATCGTCGCGCTGGCCATCTTGATGACACTGCCCGGCATGCCCTCCATCTACTACGGCGACGAACAGGGCTTCGAAGGCATCCGCGGGGAAGGCTGGACCGCCGACGACTCCGTCCGCCCCGCCCTCCCCGCCGAGCCCTCTGATCTGTCGCCGCTGGGTTCATGGATCTTCAACGAGCACCAAGCCCTCGTTGGGCTGCGCCGCCGCCACCCGTGGCTCACCCGCGCGTCCATTGAGGTGCTGGACAAGACCAATGAGACCATTAGCTACCGCGTGAGCGCGGGGCCCAATGCTGACATCGACTCGGGTACCGCGGGCCCCACCGAGCTCCAGGTCGACGTGTGGTTGCAGCCGGCCCCCGGTGTGCGCATCCGTGCGTGCGAGCACGGGGAGACCGGTGAGACCCTCTACGAGTGGGCAGCTTAGACCCCGGGCGTCGCCACTGCGGAAAAGTTGACAAGCTTGGGATCGATCCGTATCGCGAAAACGCCCTGACCTGGTGCTTTGTTCCTAGGCAGAAATCGAGTTTGTCAACTTTTCCGCAGGCTCCATTGTCGTCGAGCCCGTGCCCTCGAGACTTAGCTCGGCCCTGCCGATTCGGCGGCTGTTCTAGGCAGCCATTCTCGAACGCACGGCATCCCTCAAGTGTTGCGGGATATCGGCGAGGGTGCCTGCTGTCACCCTGATCACTAGCCATCCGCGGAGAGCGCATTCGATGCCTATGCGCGAGTCCTTATCCCTTTGGGTCCGTTCGAGGTGGTGCTCACCGTCGTACATCAAGGCAATCTTCAGATTAGGGAGAGCGAGGTCGAAGACGGTGATGAGGCGGGATTCGTCGTAAAGCGGAAGCTGCTCTACGAGGAAAACCTGCAGCTCTTTGCACACAGCGACGCTTAGCAACCGCATCTCGGTCTCCTTCGGGGAATCGGCGAACCGGCTGGAATGGCCAATCAAAATGGCGAGCCACCGCCTATTTAATCTGCGTGCCGCGGCATCGACAACATCCTCGAGTCTGACACCGAGATGACGACGAGCCATGTCGAGCACTTGAATGCACCGCACCTCAACCGCTGTCAATCCCTCGACGTGCAGGACCCGCCATGAATGCAGGCCAGAACGGATATGGCGAATAGCCTCGACGACCGCATCCGCGGGCGGTGAGATCCGAACGTCAAGTCCGCGGTACGTCACGATCCACGGCACGGTCCCGCTGAGATGAGAAACGTGCGGGGTGAAAGCTGTGGCCGCCTGTTTCGTGCGAACCCGACCCGCGAGGGTCGTGTCGCAGTGGTCAGCGAAGAATGGGAGACCGAAAACGGCTAGTGCGCTGAGCCCGGATATCGAATGATTGGGCCGTTCCAATGCCATGGCGAGTGCTCGGGCAGCGGCAGGGGCCCGGTAAACAATTCGACGGGGGTGGTCCCACGACTGCGATTCAGCCAAGTCGAGCGGGCGACCGAGAGTTGGATCGATCGCGTAGGTGGATGTGACGGTCAGGCCCTCGCCGGGTTCACGGAACCCCCGGCGAACGGCGGAAGACACATCCATCCCATTGAAAGCGTGCAGGGGTTGGTCTCTGAACGAAGAGGGGTAGCGCGGGTTTCTCATGTCCTGTTGGACTGCGGTAACTGTTCGTTCGGTTCCCTCCCTTCGGCTGGGAGTGCGGAAAAGTTTACAAACTCGAACCAAGTTCAGACACCCAAAAGGCTATGACCAGCGCGTTTGTTTCTAGACCGAAATCCAGTTTGTCAACTTTTCCGCAGGCGCCGCTGAACGCCCGCGCGCCCACGCGGGCCCTGCCTCACTCCAGGGCCCCAAACCCCTTACCGCAGCACGTCGCGCCCGTACTTCAGCGCCATGGTGAGCAAGTTGGCCCACTTCTCGGGGGCCAGCCCGTCTGGCCCGGCGATGGGGACGATGCGCTGTTCAGCGACGGTGCGAGCTTCGGTGAATTTGAGCAGGCCGTCGTCACCGTGGCGGCGGCCCACACCGGAGCGCTTCCAACCGCCCATGGGCGCAGCGATGGAGGACCAGCCTGCGGCGTACCCTTCGTTGATGTTCACGGTGCCGGCTTCGAGCTGGCTCGCGATCTCGCGGGCTGTCGCGGGTTTGCCCCACACGGACGCGTTCAGGCCGTATTCGGTGTCGTTGGCGCGGCGGATGGCTTCTTCGTGCGAGTCAACAACCTCGATGTAGACGACGGGGCCGAAGACTTCTTCGCGGTGGAGGCGGGCGTCTTCAGGCACATTGAGCAGCACGGTGGGGGCGTAGAAGTTCTCACCGAGGTCGGGCAGGCGCTTGCCGCCGGTGGCCACGGTCGCGCCCTTGGACACGGCGTCCTCAACGAACGAAGCGACGGTGTCGGCCTGGTCGGAAGAAATCAGGGAACCCATGTCGATATCCCAGTCGTGGCCTGGGCCGATGCGCATCTTCTCGACGCAGCGCACAAACGCCGGGATGAACTTGTCGGCCACGTCGCGGTGGACGTAGATGCGCTCGATAGAAATGCACAGCTGGCCGGTGTTGGAGAAGCAGGCGTGGCGCACGCCGGAGACGACCTTGTCCACGTCGGCGTCGGAGGTGACGATGAGCGGGTTCTTGCCGCCGAGCTCACCGGAGAAGCCGATGAGTCGCTCGCCAGCCTGGGAGGCGAGCTTCGCGCCGGTGTCGGAGGAGCCGGTGAACATGAGGTAGTCGACCGAGTTGACTAGCGCCTGACCCACCTCACGGCCGGAACCAGGCACGACGGTCAGCACATCTTTGGGCAGGCCGGCTTCAGCAAGCAGTTCGGCGGCGCGCAGGGAGGTCATCGGGGTCGACGAGTCCGGCTTGAGCACGACGGTGTTGCCCGCCATGATCGCCGGGATCGCGTCAGAAATGGCCAGGACGAGCGGGTAGTTCCAGGGCGCGATGATGCCGACCACGCCGACGGGCGCGTGCTGCACCTGCGTTTTCGTCGCGATTGGCAGGGCGACCTTCGCGCGGTCCGGGGAGAGCAGTTTCTCCGCGCGGTAGGCGTAGTGGCGCGCGGTCAGCGCGTTGTCCAGCACTTCTTCGAAGGCGGCGCGGCGGTTTTTGCCGCTTTCGTCCTGGATGATGTCCAGGAGTTCCTTTTGGTGCTTGAGCACGAGGTCGTGGTAGCGCAGCATGATTTTCTTGCGCTCTTTGACTGCGGTGGCGGCCCATTCGGGCTGCTTGGCGCGGGCGCGCTCGACGGCTTCGAGTGCCGTGTCGGCGCCGTAGTAGTTGGTGGTGCCCACGATCGTGCCGTCGGCGGGGTTTTTAATGGTGATGGTCGTGTTGTTGTTCACGCTCGTCGTCATAACCCCCAAATCTAGTGCACCTGGCGGCGACGGTACAGGTAGTTTGCGCCAAAAAATTACTTAGCGACGTCTCCGCCCACCCCGACAAACCTGCGCACCAACGAGCGGTATGCCGCGGCAGTCAGGGCGACGTCTTCCACGTCAATGTATTCGTCGTGGGAGTGGAGCTGGTCGAGGACTTCGCCGAAACTGCGCTCGCGGGCGTGCAGCGCGAATCCGTAGCCGACTCCGCCGAGGCGGCGGCCAAAGCGCAGGTCGGAGCCTCCTGCGGCGATGGTGGGTACGACGGGGACGCCGGGGAAGAACTCGTCAAGCGTATCGACGATAGCGTCGTAGAGCGGGCCCTCCGTCGGCGACACCGTGGCATCTTCGGTGATGAGGTGCTCGACGGTGACGCGGTCAGCGAGGTCACCCAAGGCGTTCCGCAGCAGCTCGTCGATTTCCTCCTGGGTCTGTCCCGGCAGCGGGCGAATATCTAGTTCGAGGTACGCGGTCGACGGCAGCACATTAATAGCGCCGCCGGCGCGCAGCACGGTGGGGGAGGCGGCTAGGTGGCTCATCGCGTGGGAGTAACGGGCCAGGTCGCCCAAGGCCTCGTAGTTCTCGCCGCGCAGCAGTTGTGCTTCGGTCTCGGGGTCGAAGCGGAACGCGCGGACGTAGCCCTGCCACAGCTCGTCGGAAACGACGTCGGGCTCGAGCGCGGCCAGCCGGCGCGCCACTTCGCCGATCAACCCGACGGTCATCTCGCGGCCGTAGGGTGCGGAGCCGTGGCCTGCATCGCCATGCACGGTCAGGCGGCGCTGAGCTGCGCCTTTCTCACCGACGACGACAACGATCGCGTCACCATCGCCAACCACCGGCAAGTGCGATCCAGCTGTCTCGGACAGGCAGTTGCGCCAGCTGAAGGCCTCGGGCTCGTTCTGGGAGATCCAGCCGGCACCCAGGCCGCCACGGGCTTCCTCATCGGCGCAGCCGACGAAGGTCAGGGTGCCGCGCGGCGGGTTGCCTGCCTGCGCCTCAATAGCGACTTCGCGGGTGACGGCGGCCATCGCTGCGGTAATGAAGAGCATGTCCATGGCACCGCGGCCGTAGATGCGGCCGCGGATAAGCTCGGCGCCGAAGGGGTCCTTGGTCCACTTCGGTTCGTCGACAGGGACGACGTCGGTGTGGCCGAGGAGGGTGAGCGGCTCGGCGGACGGGTCGGAGCCCTCAATGGTGAAGGCGACGGAGACGCGGCCCGGGTGCGGCTCGAAGCGGCGCACGGACACGACCGAGGAGTCCTCCCCGAGAGCCTCCGCGAAGAAAGCCTCGAGGGTTTCGGCGTTGCGCACCTCCTGGCCGGAGTCTGCCGTTAGGTCGTTCACGCAGGCGTTGCGGATGAGCTGCTGCAGCAGGTCGACGGTGGTGTCGGTCAGCTCGGTGGGGGTGCGGTCTGTCATTGGCGGTGTCAGTGCTCCTTCGGGCTTTGGGTGAGGGTGCCGGTCGGACTGGATTCCAGAATGTATTGTGCGAGCTTATCCAACGCGTTCTGGCAGTCTTCTTCCGAGCCGTCAAGTGAGCGGGCCGCAATAGCGATGCCGTAGGTGGTGTCGCCGATGGTGGTAAAGCCCATTTGGCGGGAGTGCCAGGAGCCGTCGTCGGCATCAGACCAGCCGCCCTTGAAGGGCATGTCGGCAATGCGCCCGAGGCCGTAAGAGTGCTCCGGGTTGATCTTGTGCATCTCGTCGATCACGGGGTGGTCCTCCGGCAGGGAGGCCAGGTGGCGGGCATAGCGGGCCTGGGCGGGAACGGGCCACACGGTCGTTCCAAAATACGGTCCCACCTGGACGGACATTCCGCCTTTGGCGATCTCTTCGCCGACGATCTGGCTGGCTTCGTCGTCGGAGCCCAGGCACGACCACAGGCTTGAGGCTGCGTCGTTATCGGAGTATTCGATGGAGGCGGATGTCAGCTCCGCAAGTGTTTCCTCGTCGTAGGAGCAGTGGTCTTGCGCGACCACAGCGATCGGGATTTTGATGGTTGACCAGGCGGGTAGCATGCCGACGGAGCCTGCGGAGGCGTCGGTGGTGCCGTCGAAAAGCGAAATGCCTGCCTGGGTGTCTGTATCTTCCTCGATGGCGGCGACGGCCTCAGCCATGTCGTCGAGGTCCAGGTGCTGTGGTGCAGGGGCCGGTCCGGGCGTGACGGGAGGAGCATCCTCAGGCTTGTTTCCGCAGGAACTAAGCCCTAGCGGGAAAGCGAGACACGTGGATAACAGCAGTGCCGCAGTCGGCGTGGGACGCTTCACAAGACTGATACTGTAGCCCCTTTTCAGTAGGGTTGACAGACATGGGTGGTCTTGAGGTCGTAGGCAGTGTTGAGGAAGCCGTTGATAAGCTCATTGAGCTGTATCGCGCATCGTGCCTCCTCGCCCGCGAAAGCCTCGATTCCGGTGACGTCGCGCGCTATGAGGGCGTGAAGTACTCGAAGATCGCCGTGGAGGTCAAAGAGTGGCACCCTGTCGACCGCTCGCAGCCGTTCGGGTATGTCGATGAGGCTGGCGTGTATTCGGCGGTGCTGTCGCGGCCGGACATGATGGCCCGCTATTTGCGCCACCAGCTGCAGTGCCTGGTGATCAACTACGACTGCGAGATCGCCGTCGGCTATTCCGACGTGGGCATTCCGCCGGAGTACATCCGCGGGCTCGAGGGCATCAATGAAGCGCGGCGCTCACGGTCCGGCAACCTCATTCCGCGGCCGACGCTTGACGACGTCCACGATGCCATCATCGACGGCGACTGGGATGCCTTTCACGGACCGGAGAAACCCCTGTTCCACTTCGGGCCGCAACGTTTCGACATCGCGTGCGCGCGGATCGAGCACTACACCGGCATCGAGGTCGATTCGGTGCAGCGGTTCATCCTGTTCACCAACTACGAGATGCACACGCGTGAGTTCGTGAAATTCGGGTTGTCGCAGCTCGCGGGGGAGGAGACCCGTTACTCGGCGCTGATTCTGCCGAACGGGCGCACGATCACGCGCGGGGATGTCGCCGACATCGACCAACTGGCCATGGATTTGGCTTCGCGCTACCAGATGCCGCGCTTCGACTTGGCCGCCGAGGATAACTCCGGCGTGACCATGATCAATATCGGCGTGGGCCCGTCGAACGCGAAGACGGTGACGGACTGCCTCGCTGTTCTGCGCCCCGAGTGCTGGATCATGATCGGCCACTGCGCCGGCTTGGATGCCCGCATGCGCATCGGCGACCTTATTCTGGGCAACGCCTACGAGCGCCGCGACCACGTGCTGCAGAACCACATCAAGTCTGAGCTTCCCATTCCCGCCGTGCCGGAGATCCAGCGCACGCTAGAGAAATCGGTGAAGAAGATTTACGGCGAGGAGGAGCAGTCCCTCATGCGCACCGGCACGGTGCTGTCCACGGACGACCGCAACTGGGAGTGGCAGACCCCGCGCGAGCTGTGGGATTGGTTGCGGCACTCCACCGCGGTGGCCGTGGATATGGAGTCCTGCACCATCGCGGCGAACGGGTACCGCTACCGCGTTCCCTACGGCGCACTGCTCGCCGTGTCCGACTTGCCGCTGCACGCCGTGCCGAAGCTGCCGGCTGCGGCGCAGGCCTTCTACTCCAACTCGAAGGAAGCCCACGTGATGTGCGCTGTCCGCGCGATGGAACGCCTCGCCGAGCACCCTGAGCGCCTGCGTACCCGCAAGCTGCGCCGTGCGCAGGGTGAGGTCCCGTTCCGGTGACCTGTCATGACCCGGAGTTCAACGACCCTGCTGTCGAGCTCGCTCACCGCAGCGCGATCCGCTCCATCGAGCGCGTCGTGCATGAAACAGTGCAGCCAACTCCGCCCGAGCAGGCACTCGCGGAGATTGCCCGCATGCTCAACCGCGGCCCCGCCCTCATCCTCACCGGCGCTGGCATGTCCACGGAGTCCGGCATTCCCGACTACCGTTCGCCCGGCGGTCGGTTGTCCAAGGGCCGCCCGATGACGTACCAGGAATTCGCCCATTCGCCGGCTGCGGTGCGCCGCTACTGGGCCCGCGCCTTCGTGGGCATGCGCTACATGCGCGCCGCTCACCCCAACCGCGCCCACTTCGCGCTGGTGGAGCTGGAGCGCGCCGGGTTGATCCGCGGCATTGTCACACAAAACGTCGACGGGCTTCACCTCGAGGCGGGTTCCCAGAATGTCATTGCGCTGCATGGCGACATGGAGCACGTCGTGTGCCTCGATTGCGGCCGCCGCGAAACACGCACGCTTTTCGACGCCCGCCTCGACGCCGCCAATCCCGGCTACTTCGAATCCGTCACCGTGACTGAGGGCATGATCAACCCCGACGGTGACGTGGAGTTGCCCGATTCTGCGGTGGAGCGGTTCACCATGTTGACGTGCGGGGCCTGCGGGGGCCAGCGGCTCAAACCGGACGTGGTCTACTTCGGTGAGAATGTTCCGCGGCAGCGCCGCGCCGAGGCGGGGCAGTGGCTGGCGGAGTCGACATCGCTCATTGCGGTGGGGACGTCCTTAGCCGTGATGAGCGGGTACCGCCTCGTGCTTGACGCACGCGCGCAGGAGAAGCCGGCCGCGGTGGTCAACGGTGGTCCCGGCCGGGCCGATCAGAAGGTGACCACAGTGTGGCGCAGCAATGTCGGCGACGCGCTGGACAGCATTTTGGATGAGCTCGGGCTCTAGGTGCGGCCAGAGTGCGGGCCGGTTGTGCGGCGAATCTGTGAATCAGCCCTCAAAATGTGGTGACTTTTCGGGACTCGCGTAGATAATCCACGGTTTATGCGACGAGGGCAAGTAGCGTTTCAACCGTGAAACAGCTGGCTGGGCGGGTAAGCATCGCCGTGACACTCATCGTGGTGATTGTTTTCGCCCTGTACCGTTACTGGGCCAATCATCTCGAAGGCACAAGTGTCTTCGAAACGGATATTCCACTGGACTTGTGGATTTACCTCCGTGGTGGCGAGCGGGTGCTCGACGGGGTGAATGTCTACGATGCCCCGATCTATGACGACCTTCCGTTCACTTACCCGCCGTTTTCCGCCATGCTGTTCGCGGGGCTGAGCCTGCTGCGCGATGAGACAGTGACCATGTTCTGGCACATTGGCGCCCTCATCGGTATCGGGTGGGTCATCTGGGCTTGCCTGAAACGGTTGAAGGTGCAGGTCACGCCGCTGCACGCTGTGCTCATCCCGCTGTTGACCGCCACGTTCGTGCTGATGGCCGAACCACTGCATGCGACGATGTTCTGGGGGCAGATCAATGTCATGCTCATGGTGCTCGTCTGCCTCGACTTCCTGCCGACTAAGTACCGCCTACCGGGTATCGGGGTGGGTCTGGCCGCGGGCATCAAGCTCACCCCGGCGTTTTTCGGACTGCTGTTTCTTGTGCAACGGCGTTGGCTCGATGCCCTGATCAGCTTTGTGACGTTCCTGGTCACAGTGGTCGTCGGGTACCTCACCGTCCCAGATGCGCACGTGTTCTGGACGCGGGCGGCGTTCGATTCCGAGCGCGTCGGCGTGCACACCAACCCGGGGGCGCAGTCGCTGCGCTCCATCCTGATCCGCGTCTACGGGGTAGATTCCACCGCGGTGTGGGCGGCGATCGTCGTCGCCATGATGGTCCTGCTCGTCTGGACGTTGTGGCTGTGCGTCAAGCACGACAACATCCCGGCAGCGGTCGGACTGACCGGCATCGGTGCGTGCATGGTGTCCCCGTTCAGCTGGTACCACCACTGGGTGTGGCTCGTGCCGTTCGGCATCGCTGTGTTCGTCGCAGCCAACCGCGCCGGCGCCGGTTACGCGCAGAACAATCCGGTGCGCTGGCAGGCCGCGGGCGTGCTCTCGGTTGCGGCGTTGTTGCTGGTCATCCTGCCGTACTGCGCAACGAACGTGGCAACGGGGTGGCTCGCGGACGAAAGCTCCACGCCGCTGCAACTGTCTGAACGCTTCCACATGCTCCGCTACGTTGCTGGGGCACTGATCATGATGCTCGGCACGGTGGGGTACTACCTGTTGCAGGAAAAGCGCTACGGCCGCGTACCCGCCGACCGTGCCGCGACTCGCTCCCCAGGCGCAGACGCAGACGCAGGCGCAGGCGCTGACGGCTCCACTGTCACTACAGTGGAGGAGCATGATCTACAGCTTCGAGGGCACAACACCGGTCATCGCTGAATCGGCGTTCGTGGCGCCGGAGGCGACCATCATCGGCGACGTGGTGATCGGGGAGGACGCGGCGATCTTCCCGGGCGTGGTCATCCGCGGTGACGTTGGCGGCATCCGCATCGGTGCCCGCACGAACGTCCAGGACAACAGCGTCATTCACGTCCAGACCGGCACAACGACCGTGCTCGGCGACGATGTCACTGTCGGCCACATGGCCATGGTTCACGGTGAAGAAGTCGGAAACGGCACGATGGTCGGCATGGGGGCGACGGTGCTGGCCTACTCGAAGATCGGCTCAGGCTGCATCATCGGCGGCGGCGCTGTCGTGCTCGAAGGGGCAGAAATTCCCGACGGCTCGCTCGCCGCGGGAGTTCCAGCGAAAGTGCGCCGCGAGCTTTCCGACGACGAAAAGGCCGGGCTGGTCAATCACGCCGCCATGTACGCGGACCTAGGCCGTCGTCACGCTGAGGGGCTCACGGAGCACGAGGTCTAGCGCGACCGCGCGGGCGATGTCGCGCACCATTTCGCGGTGCGTGGGGATCATCCGCAAGCTGGCGGCCGCCCCATCCGGCAGGTTCGCCCGGACGGTGCGGGCGAAGACGGCGGGGGCGTGGGGGTCGTCGATAAACGCGCTGCCAGCGACGACCAACGTGGAGGCGTCATGCTGCGCCATCAAGTCCGCCGCGACGGCGCCCAGCTCCTCAGCCCTCTCGTCAAGGGTCTGTCGGGTGGAGGAGTGGGACGAGGCGTGGGATACAGCGTCGATAAGCGAGCTGGTGGGCTCCTCAATGCGCTCGAGCAGCCCGTGCGTGGTCAGGTCCTCGCGGTCGACCGCGATGGGCAGCACGCCTTTGTCTTCGGTGACGGCAGCGCCGATGGAGTCGTCCGCGAAAATCGCCATGATGGAGCCGCTGCCCGGGTGCTGGTCAGACTGGATTTCGGAGCCGATAATGGCAGCGACGGCCGAGGTCACGGTGACCGGGACGGAGAACTGTTCGCGCAGCTGGGCCGCGAACGGAGCATCGTGCCAGCCGAGGTTCGGCGCCGTGACCGCGCCTTGCGGGCTGACTGAGCCGGACGTGGTCACCCCGACGGTGGCCAGCGGGCGGCCCAGATCCGCCATGAGCCGGTTCAGCCCCGCCATGATGTGCTGGATGAAATCGTCCTGGCTGATGCTGGCGACATCGATCTCCACGTCTGTGTCGCGGATTGTGCGGCCTTTGATGTCGAACAGCGCGATGTACGTGGCCGCCGTACCCACCGAAATCCCGGCGTGGACGGGGTGCGTGTCGCTCAGCTCGAGCGGAATGATCGGGCGGCCGCGGCCTTTCGACTTCGATAGGTCCGCCCGCTCTGTCACATACCCGGCGCTCATGAGCGCCGCGATGGCGCGCGTGACGGTCGGCTGAGACAGCCCCGTCGCCGTGACGAGCTCACTGCGGGACGTCACAGGACTCAACCGCACCATGTGCAAGCATTTCGCCGTCGGGTTGTGGGGGCGCGAGAACGCGGACCACGAGGATTTCATAGTTTCCATCATAGAACGGAACTAGACCGGCTAGTCTAATCGAGGCCCCCGTAACAGCTCTGGCAGGGCTTTTGCTGCCGTGTCAACCAAAGTTACATTTGAAATTCTAGACAGCTCGGTCTGCATAGGGGTGACCTCAATAATGGGAGTCCCCAATTCATGCGCGAGCAGCGGTAACCCGGCCGCCGGAAACACCACCCCGGATGTGCCCACGATGACGACCAAGTCCGCCTCAACCATGCGCCGCTCCGCCTCGTCCCACTCCTTCGGGGGCAACGGCTCACCGAACCACACCACCCCCGGACGCACCAGGTTCCCGCACAGCGGGCACGAAGGAGGCGTGAGCTTTTCGACGGGCTCTTCCGGCAGCTCAATTTCCCCCTTATACGGCCGCGAACAGATGGAGCAGCGGAACTCGAACAGGGAGCCGTGCAGGTGCACGATATCGTCCGGGTTGTTTGGGCCGTCAGGGGTGCTGTTGACAAGCACGGCGCGTTCATGCAGATTATCGATGTTCTGCGTGGTCACAGTGACCCGCACTCCCTCGCGGCGGCCCCATTCAGCGATAGCGAGGTGCCCGGCGTTCGGTTCGGCGCGGCTGGCCAGGCGGGCGCGCCAGAGGTACCAGGCCCACATGGGTTCAGGGTCGCGCGCCCAGGCGTCGATCGAGGCCATTGCCTGCGGGTCGACGTTTTCCCATATCCCCGTAACGGCATCGCGGTAGGTGGCGATGCCACTGTCGGCGGACATGCCAGCACCGGTGAAAACTTCCACCCGCTTCGCGTCCCCGACAAGCTGACGTGCATATTCGAGTCCGTCCATGGGCCCCACTGTACCGTTACGTGCAAAGTGCCTTGAAGGGTTAGACTCTGCGACTATGAGTTCATCCATCTCGGTTGGTTCTGCGGGCAGCGACCGCCAGCCCTCGCTCCTCGACGCGACGTGCGAAGACTTCGTCTACGATCTCGCGGAGCTTTCACCAACGGTGGCCACCGAGATCGGCATCCCCGGTCACGACCACGAGTTGCAGGACTTCAGCCCAGAGCACTGGCACGCCATTGCTGACCGCATCCGCGACTTGATCGCCGACGTCGACGCGCTGAACGACGGCACCGACGACTCCGACGATGACGATGACTTCGATGGAGTCGATTACGTCACCGGCGCTATCTTGCGCGACCGGATGGCCGTCGAGCTGGAGTTGCACCACCGCGGGGAGGACCTGCGGATGCTCAACAATATTACCTCGCCGGTGCAGGTCATCCGCAACGCCTTCACCATCATGCCGAAGGTGACAGATGAGGACTTCGACAACATCGCCTCCCGCCTGGGCCAGGTGCGTTACTCGCTGGCGGGCTACCGCGAGTCCTTGGCGGAGGCGGCGAGCCAGGGTGATGTCGCCTCCCAGCGCCAGATCGACGCCGTGATTAGCCAGTGCGAGGCGCTGGCCGAAGACGGCTCGATGTTCGAGGAGCTCGGCCTCGAGGCTGATGCCGAGCCGGTGCGCCAGGCGAAGGAGGCGTTCGCGGAGATGGCGGACTGGCTCTCTTTGGAGCTCGCCCCGCTGGCCGCGCACACCGACGCGGTGGGCCGCGAGCGCTACGAGCTGTTCTCCCAGTTTTTCCTCGGCCGCACCGTTGACTTGGACGAGGCGTACGACTGGTCGCTGGAGACCCTCGCTGAGCTGGTCGAACGCCAGCAGAAGGTTGCGGACGAACTGTACGGCGAGTGCACGGCGCGCAGCGCTTATCGACGTCTCGACGAAGACCCCGACTACACCGTCAACGACGACGTTGCTCTGGTCGATTGGATGCAGGCGATGAGCGACCGGCTGATCTCCCAGCTCGACGGCACGATGTTCACCCTGCCAGAGGAGATCAAGACGCTTGACTGCCGCGTCGACGAGAACCTCGGCGGCGGCCTGCGCTACACCCCTCCGTCAGAGGACCTGTTGCGCCCCGGCATCCTGTCCTGGTCGGTGCCGGAAGGTCAAGAGTGCTTCCACGCCTGGCAGCAGCTGGCCCGCATCTGCCACGAGGGCGTGCCCGGCCACCACGTGCAGCAGGGGATTGCCATGACGCAGCGCAACACCCTCAACCTGTGGCGTCGCACCTTGAACTGGAACGCCGCCCACGGTGAGGGATGGGCCGTCTACGCGGAGCGCATGATGGAGGAGCTCGGTTTCTTCGAGGACCCGGGCTACCGCATGGGCCTTCTTGATTCCCTGCGCCTGCGCCTGGCTCGCGTCGCTGTCGACATTGGTGTGCATCTGCACAAGAAGACCCCGGACGGCACAGGCAACTGGGATGTTTCCTACGCCAAGGCGTTCCTGCGCGACAACACCGCCATGAACGAGCTGAACCTCACTTTCGAGCTCGACCGCTACATGGGCTGGCCGGCACAAGCCACCACCTACGCGCTCGGCTACCGTGACTGGATGGACCTGCGCGAAAAGGCCTGTGAGAAGGGCATGACACTGCTCGAGTTCCACGACAAGGCGCTGCGCCTGGGTTCCATGCCGATGGACATGTTGGCCCACCAGGTGCTGGGACATTAGCCAGCTACTGACCGGCCAACTAGCCGCGCGAAAGCCGCCGGAGGATCTTCGGCAGCGCTGCCGCGAAGACGAGAATGCAGATCAACCTGATCAGCTGCAATGACACCACGGCCGGCCCGCCGCCGCCTTCGCTAGATAGGGCGAGGACGGTTTCGATGGCGCCGGGGCTCGTGGCTAAGTAGCCCTCGAAATAGGTGATCCCGAGCCAGAGCGAGACGACCCACCCCATGGCTGCGCAGGATGCCATGACCACCACGATGAACGTGATGGTGGCGGGCAGCAATTGCGCGAAGCGTTTCAGGCCGGGCACGTCCAGGCCGCCGCCGCAGATCCACCCGACGGACATGAACGCCATCACGGCCAGCGGCTCGGGCGGGATGATCGGCACTGGCAACACAGCCGCCAGCACGGCGGTGAGAATGAGCGGGCCGAACACGCTCGCCGCGGGCAACCGCGCCCAGGAGCCGAGCCGGTTGCCCACCACCGAGATCGCGGGGATGAGCAGCCACATCCACCACTGTCCGCTCGCACCCGCGGAATGGTCGCCCCCGGGCGTGACCAGCAGGGAGGCGACGAGCGGCAGCGTCATCGACACCGCGAGCAGCCGCAGGTACTGGGTCAGGGCGACGTAGCGCATGTCGGCACCCAGCTCGCTCGCCAGTGCCGGCATGATCGACGCCCCACCGGACAGCATCGACAAAACGCCTGTTTCGCGGCTGACCCGCCCGCGGGAGTATCCGGCCAATGCGAGCCCGCCGAAGAACCCGATGCCCACGATCACCGCCGCCGACACCAACCCCGGCACCAGGTAGTGCAGCAGTTCGCGCGGTGGCACCCCGGCTAGCGGCACGGCGGCGAGCACGCCGATGATCCCGCGGCAGAACGCGTAGAACTGTTTGTTCACGTGCAGTTCGCGGCCCGTGCCCAGCGCGGAGATCCCGGAGACGATGATCGCGGCGAGGATCCACGCCGCCGGCACGTTGAAACGCGACAGCGCAAGCCCCAACGCCACCGACGCCGGGGCGACGATCATCCACCGCTGCCACTGCTTCACGTCGCGCTATGCTACTCCCCGTGACTGTCGTTCTCGTTCTCGCCGCTGCGCTCGCGGGCTGGGTGGACGCGGTCATCGGCGGGGGAGGGCTGATTCTCATTCCGGCGCTCATGGCCGGCACGTCGCTCCCGCCGGCGGCGGTGTTGGCGACGAACAAGATCGCGTCGGCCTCCGGCACGGGCACGGCGGCGGTCACGCTGGTCCGTCGCGTAGGCGCGCCGCGGCATATCTGGGGTTACGCGCTCATTGCGGGGTTACTCTCAGGGTGCGGCGCGGCGTTCGCCTCGCTTATCGACGCTTCCATCCTCCGCCCCCTCATCATCACCCTTCTTCTGACCGTGGGGGTGTTCGTGGCATTCAACCCGTCGTTCGGGACGGCGTCGGCGAACCCGATCTTGACGCGCCGCCGCGTCGTGTTGGGCGCGTGCCTGGTGGCGGCAATTGGGTTTTACGACGGCATTTTCGGCCCCGGCACCGGCATGTTCCTCATCATGGGTTTCACGGCGTTGTTCGCCCAAGACTTTCTGCGCTCGGCCGCGATGGCGAAGGTGGTCAACACCGCCACCAACGTGGGTGCGCTGGTGGTGTTCATCTCGGCCGGGTTCGTGGACTGGCCGCTGGCGCTCGCCTTAGCGGCCGCGAATATCGTCGGCGCGCAAGTCGGTGCCCGCACCGTCCTCGGTGGTGGGGCGCGGCTGGTCCGCTACGCCTTGCTGGCCCTCGTGGTGGTGCTTTCTGGCTATTTGATTTACCAGCAGATCGCGTAGCGGGCCACAGCTCGCGTTCAGCCCCCGGCGTTACGGTGAGTGTGTGCTTAGAACGATGAATGCGGTCGCCGTGACTGTCGGCCCGTTGGGCGGCGAGGACTGCGCAGACGTCGCGGACGTAGTGGAAGCGGCGTTATGGTTTGCGCGTCAAACCAGCGCGGAGAAACTTCGTCTCATCGCCGAGCCGGAGGAGATGCTGCAGCTCGCCGTCGCCCTGGCTACCCGGGAACACATCCCGGACAACCTCGTGCTTGTGGAGACCGGCCACGAGCTCAACGACGAGTTCGTCGCCGTCTCCTCCGACTTCGTCCTGAAACTTACTCGAGAACAAGCGAGCCGTTGACCAGACCGATCACGGCGAAGACAGCACCGACTGCAATGAGCGCCACCACGACCCATTCGAAGGTGTTGAACGGCTTTTCCTTCACGGCTAGGCGCGTCCACACGTAGGCGATGAGGCCCGGGATGACGGCCAACGCACCGAATAGGACGTACACCGGGTCAGCTGCGTAAATCAGCCACAGTGAGTAGATGAAGCCGATAATTCCGATGGCGAGGTGCCGGCGGTTGTCGGTTGCGGAGACTTCGGGGCCGGAGTCGTCGAAAAGCGTGCCGGCGTGCGGGTGTGTCAGCCCCTTGCCGCGCACCGCTAGCAGAATGAGGTACAGCGTCGAGAAGATGTACGGCAGCAAGTACATGATCGTGGCTAGCTGCACCATCGCGTTGTACGACGTCTCGTTGGCGAAGAAGAGGATCACGCAGAACTGCACCACCGCCGTGGAGATCAGCTGTGCGATGTATGGCGCGCCCGAGGCGTTTGTGGTGGCCAGACGCTTCGGCAGCAGGCCGTCTGTGGCCATCATGACGATCGGTTCCGCGCACAGCATCTGCCACGAGATGTAGGCGCCGAGCACCGACAAGCACAGGCCGATGGAGATGAGCACACCGCCCCACGGGCCGACTGCAGCTTCGAGCACCGCGCCCATCGAGTTGTCTGGCAGCGCGGCGAGTTCTTCGCGGGTAAGCACGCCATACGACAGCGTCGACACCGCCACCAGCAGCGCCAGCACGGACAGGAAGCCGATCACGGTCGCCCGGCCGACGTCCTGGCGGGAGCGGGCCTGCTTGGAGTACACCGATGCGCCCTCAATGCCGATGAAGACCCACACGGTGAACAGCATGATTCCCTGGAGCTGCTCGGACAGTGGAATGCCGGAGTTCTCACCCCAGAAGTCGAGCGTGAATTTGTCCCAGCTGAAGCCGACGAACGCGATGAGCACGATGAAGGCGAGGATGGGCACGAGCTTGGCGATCGTCGTGATCAAGTTCATCGCCGCCGCCTGCTTGATGCCGCGTGTCAGCGCGAAGAAGATACCCCACGTCAAAAGCGACACGGAAATCGCCATCACCCACGTGTTGTCCGGGTCGAAGAACGGGATGTAGTGGCCCAGCGTGCCGAAGAACAGCGTGGCGTACCCCACCTGCGCGATCACCGAGCCGAGCCAATAGCCCCAACCGGAGGTGAAACCGATGAAGTCGCCCAGGCCGGCGCGCACGTAGGAGTACACGCCGGAATCCAGGTGCGGCTTGCGGCGGGCGAGGGTCTGGAAGACGAAAGCAACGGACAACATGCCCACGCCCGCGATCGCCCAGCCGATGAGCATCGCGCCGGGGCTGGCCACCGATGCGATATTCTGCGGCAGCGCGAAAATTCCGGAGCCGACAGTCGAACCAATAATGAGGGAGACCAGCGTCCAAATCGTCACTGAGGGCGCGCGCTGGTTATGGGCAGTACTCATAGATGAATAGATTACTGTGTTAAGCCTATAAAATTCACATCCGGTTCTTAGTCCGCGCTGTCGCAGGCGCGGTCCACGGGTCCTCCGGCCAAGGATGTTTCGGGTAGCGGCCGCGCATTTCCTTGCGCACGTCCTGGTAGGGCCCGTTCCAAAAGCTCTCCAGGTCGTCGGTCACAGCGAGTTCGCGGCCCGCGGGCGAGAGCAGGTGAAACAGCACCCTCTCATTGCTTATCGACGGACTCACCCCCAACCCAAAGCACTCCTGCAACTTCACCTTCACCACCGGCCGGCCGCTGCTGTAGTCAATGCGGGGGTGGGAGCCGCTCGGCACAGATAATTTTTCGGGGGCGAGCTCATCCATCCTGGCGGCTTCGGGCCACGGGAGCTGTCGGGTAAGGGCGGCGTGCATATCCAGCTTGTCCAGTGGGGTGCCGTGGGCGAGCTGCTGGGTCTCTGGCGAGTAGTCGCCCTTTGTAACGTCCGGCCACGGGTCGCCGTGCTGGGCGTGGAGGAAATCGAGCCGCTCTTTGAGTCGTCTGGCTTTGTCGTCGAGGGGGAACTGCTCGAAGCTCAGGTGCTTCAGCGCCTCCGCCGCTTCCTCGGCGGTGAGTTGAATGGGTGTTGAATCCAGCTCAATGGCGCCTATGGAACGCACCCGGCGGCCGCGCACTTTGCCGCCCTCGAGCGTGGCTGTGGTCTCGGTGGTGACGCGGTGTGCGGGGAAGTCAGTCGCCGCCGCCGCGCGAATGATGGCGCCCTTGTGCGTCAGCTGTACTTCGGCGGCGACGATCCAGTCGGCGGGCGGGATGGACGAGTCGAGAGTTGCGCGGGTGCCGCTGGCCAGCAAGTATTCACGCTCGTCGAGACGCTTCGCCACCCACTCCGGGTAGGCGGAGGCGACCACATCGCCGGCCGGGACGGGCGCAGAATCTGGCACCATCTTCGCTAGGTGTTGGACCTGGTTCTTCGGCGCGCGGGCGTGGGCGTGGGCAAGGTCGCCGCCGATTCCCTCGGCGAGCGCAGCGACGGTCGGGGCGGCTCCGGAGCCATGTTCTAGCAGCGCGGCACCGAGGCGCGGGTCGAGCGGGAGGCGGGATAGCTGCTCACCGAAGGGGGTGATGGCTCCGCCTTCGAGCGCGCCAAGCGCCTCCAACGTTCGATGCGCGGCTTCCAGTGCGCCGGCAGGTGGCTGGGTCAGTAGCGGTAGATCCGGTGAGCCCCACGCCGCCAACGTCAACGCCGCAGAGGTCAGGTCCGACGTGGCGATCTCCGGCACAATATCGGCGCTGAAGTGCTGGTAGTCGGATTCCGAGTACGCCCGCAGCACCTCACCCGGTCCGAGACGTCCCGCGCGGCCGGCACGCTGGTCTGCGCTCGTCTTCGCCGCTGAAACGGTGACCAGGCCCGTCATGCCGCGGGCAGCGTCGCGGCGGGGGACGCGCGACAGCCCGGCGTCGACGACGCGACGGACACCGGGGACGGTAATGGAGGACTCGG
This sequence comes from Corynebacterium sp. CCUG 71335, assembly GCF_024454075.1. Lineage (NCBI taxonomy): Bacteria > Bacillati > Actinomycetota > Actinomycetes > Mycobacteriales > Corynebacteriaceae > Corynebacterium > Corynebacterium sp. CCUG 71335. The sequence goes on along the minus strand of NZ_JAGPYY010000002.1, from coordinate 70,977 downwards.
CAATGGATGTCGCCACGACGACCGGAGCATCACCGTTTAGCGCGTCATCTTGTTCTTTCGAGCTCAGCCGGCCATGGAGTGGCGCAGCGGAACCGTTCGGCAGGTGCGCGCAGACCTGGTCCACTTCGCGCTCCCCGGGAACGAACACGAGGGTGCGTTCGCTGGCGCCGTGCGCCAGGTCGGCGACGTGCGCGTAGAACTCCGGCGACCCCTCAGCACGGCCCGGATGCGGGTGGTAGGAGACGTCCAGCGGATGGGTGACTGCTTCGGTGGAGAGGATCTGGGCACCCATGTGCTCCGCCAGGGCGGCCGCGTCGAGGGTGGCCGACATCGCCGCCAGGTATAAGTCCTCGCGCAGGAAGGCGACCTCCATGGCCATCGCCAGGACAAGGTCGGTGTCTAGCTGACGCTCGTGAACCTCGTCGATGATCACCGCGCCGACACCGGTCAGCTCTGGGTCGCGCAGCAGGCGATTGAGCAGGACCCCCGGCGTGACGAACTCGACTAGCGACCCATCACGGTGCTCACCGCGGATGGAGTAGCCGACGCGGTGGGAGGAGCCGTCGAGAAGCGAAAGGCGTCGCGCGGCCGCACGCACCGCAACTCTGCGCGGGGCCGTGACCAGCGTCAACCCTTCGACTTTGTTGCTGATCGCCGGCGGGACCAGCGTCGTCTTACCCGTGCCGGGCGGAGCCTCAACCACCAACGGGCCGTGCGCGGGCAGGTCGCCGATCACGCCGGCGACGGGGAGGCCCTGGCCAATCACGGAGAGGTCGAACATGTCGGACCAGGGTAGCCGAAATGCACACTGTAGTGCGCAAAGCGCGGTTTACACGGGTTTGCGGGGCGCTTTAATGTCAGGAAGCGAAGGGGGAAACATGACATTTCACAGCCACACTTTCCACTACCAGCCAGACCGCAACGACGACTACAGCTACCCAGCCGCCATCATGGCCACCGACCTGTCCACGGGGGAGACAGTCAGCGCCATCCTGCGCGTCGACCATCCAGCCGCGCCCGCCGCGCACGACGCCCGCGCCGTCGCCGCATTGCACAAGCTTATCGACGAGTTCTACGCCAACTTCACCATCGGCATCCCATTCCACGAAGTGCCTACCGGCGACCACATCACCTGCGAATGCAACCCGGACGTCGAAGGCGACGACATCGATGCCGCGCTGACCATGCTCATGCAGGTCCACGTGACCGGCCCAGCGCAGCTCGCCGCCGGCGCATACGAAACGTTCACCATCGACTACCGGCCGAACCAGACTGAGCACTACCCGCTGGCGATCTTCAGCTACCACCAGACCAGCGGCCGGTTCACCGGTTTCGCACTTGCGGAACCGAACCCGTTCCTACCGCGCCTCAACCGCCAGCAAAAGCGGACAATCAAACGCGAAATGGACGCCTTCTTCCACCGCCTCAACGCCGGTAACGCCCAAGAGGCACTGAGCAGGCTCGACCGGCCGCGGTTCGGTGTATTCCGCATCGATCACTACCACACCCGCAACATTCACAAGGCCCTCCAGTTAGGAATCACTGACCTCTACGTGGCCCACTTCGGCGACAGCGCTGAGGAATTCGACGACGAGATCGAGGACTACTGGGACTACCTCGATGACTTCGACGACTTCGACGACTTTGAGGAGCGCAGCGCCTAGCCCGCGCTTTCCTCACCCGCGCCGTTCAGCTTCCGCACGACCTTTCCCGGCACCCCGGTGACCAGCGAGTCGTCGGGGATGTCGCGCGTGACCACCGTCCCCGCCGCGATGACGCAACGGTCGCCGACGGTCACGCCGGGTAACACCATGGCACCGGCGCCGAACCAGCAGTCGTCGCCGATGCGGACGGGGCGGCCGCGCTCCCAACCGTCGGCACGCTGCTGGGCGTTGTCGACCGGGTGCTCAACGGTGATGATCTGGCAAGCCGGCCCGAACAGCGTGCGCTTGCCCACTGTCACTTCGGCTACATCGAGGATGACGCAGTTGTAGTTGAGGAAGCAGTCCTCGCCGAAGGTGGTGTGGATGCCAAACTCGAAGTAGATGGGGGCGAAGACGCCGGGGAGGGAAGAGCCGTCGGCAAGCATCGCACGCAGCAGCGCCTCAGCGCGGGCAGGATCCGTGTTGCCGAGCGCGTTGAATTCGCGCATGAGCTCCCACACGTTCGCGTGCGCGGCATCGGGTTCGGGTGACCCAGGCTTGTACCAGTTGCCGGAAGAGACATCGTTAAGCGAAAAATCTTGAGCCATGCGCTCCAGACTATGCGTGTGGCACGTCCTGCCATCAGAATCGAGCTCGCCCTGCCTGTGCGAGCAGGGCGCGGTGCGGTACCTGAGCTGGAATGGAAGGAGCCGGTGTTGGCTCAACTGACCGCTAAATATCCGTTGATGACGGTGGATTAACGCTACCCCATCGCCTCGTCTCAACTGCGTTGACGCAGCGGCCGCCAAGAATGCCTCAAGCGGAACGCGGATTCTTCAGACTTCGAGGGTTGGTTTTCACCTAACTCGATTTTGCCTGCCGGAGCATAACCCTTAGGTACATAATGAGAGACGCGACTATTGCGCTGCACAACGAAAGATAGGGGCATGTCATGGCGACTAACACGGGTGACGGTTACCGAAAGGGGCAGGTTCGGGATCGCTATCAAGTTCGGAACGAGAACACCAAAAAGTACGACAAGTACGACAGCAACGGAAACTACGTTGGATCCAAAAAGTCAGAAGGTAAGTATAAGGGGATCGAGGAGCGCGCCGCTCGAAAGCATTCCCGCTAGTAATATTCAACCGTGGCCCCGTGGTTATCGCTCTCACAGCTGTTGCATGGCTGGTGCCGACAATCGTGCTCGGCGTAACCCTCGCTCTGTCAAGCGATCGCTGCTGAGCGACGGAGTAGGCGTGACCCACCGCGCGGTCATATGCGGTCGTCCTGGGTTTCGGGTTCGAGGGGAGCCGAGAGAGTGTAGACGGTGCAAGAGACACCGTTAGGAGAAAAATCAGAATCCATGCCCGCTAGGATAGACTTCCCCGCATGGAGAAAATTGCTGTAGTCACGGGCGGTTCCGCTGGCATCGGGGAGGCTGCGTGCCGGGCACTCGCAGGTGACGGGTGGACGGTGTATGTCGCCGCGCGGCGTGAGGAGCGGTGCCGCGCTATTGCCGACGAGATCGGTGGTGTCGCGGTCGAGCTGGATGTGACGGATCAGGGGAGCGTCGATAAGCTTGCGGAGCTTGTACCGCGCGTGGATCTGCTGGTCAACAACGCCGGCGGTGCGAAGGGCCTTGATTTTCTGCGCGACGCGAAGCCGGAGGATTGGGACTGGATGTACCAGACCAACGTCATGGGCACCGTGCGCGTGACCAAGGCGCTGTACCCCGCGCTCGTGGCGGCTGAGGGCCTGGTCATCAACGTTGGCTCCGTCGCAGGATGGGACGCTTATGTCGGCGGCGCCGGATACAACGCGGCGAAGTTCGGTCTGCGCGCCCTCACGCGTGCTTTTCGACGAGAAGAAGCCGCCACCCCCATCCGCATCACCGAAATCGACCCCGGCCGGGTGGAAACCGACTTTGCCTTCAACCGCCTCGGCGACGAAGAGAAAGCGGCGCAGGTCTACGCCGATAAACTCAACCTCACCGCCGAGGATGTCGCCGAAGCGATCCGGTGGGTTGCGTCACTGCCACCGCACGTGAACATCGACACCATGAGCATCATGCCGCGCGACCAAGCAGAACGCTAAACATTAGGAGCTAGTAGTGACTGTTTCGACCTATCTCGCCCTGATCGGCATTTGGATCGCCGCAATCGCCAGCCCGGGGCCTGATCTCGTGCAGATCATCCGCGTCGGTGCGAAGTCGCGCGCCGCCGGTGTCGCCTGCGCGTTCGGCATTATGGCCGGCAACGCGCTGTGGATCGCGGCATCCCTGCTAGGGCTTGGCGCCCTGATCCAGGCTGTGCCGCAGGTGCTCGCCGTGCTGCAGCTGATCGGCGGGGCCTATCTGCTGTGGATGGGTGTGGGCGCGGTACGTTCCGGGCTGGCCGCGCGCGGCCAGGGTGCTTCCAGTGTCTCCGCCGCCGCGACAGACACTACCGATGTGCCACCGGCTGGCACCGTGCTATCCGCGCGCCGGGCGTTCGCCACCGGTGTACTCACCAATCTTTCCAACCCGAAGGCGGTGCTGTTTTTCGGGGCAGTGTTCGCTCAGTTCATGACACCGGGGATGGGCTGGGGGTGGGTGGCCCTCATCCTCGTCACACTGGTGCTAATTGGGGTGGCGTGGTTTGTGGGGTTCGCGGTGGGCGTCGATAAGTTTGCGGGCGTTTTGGCGCGCTGGGGGCACATTGTTGACGTTGTGACGGGCGTGATCTTCGTGGCGCTGGCGGTGTGGATGATCGCCGAAGGCGCGCTCAGTATCGCCGCAAGCCTTTAAATTCTCACACCTAGACACACCTTCACCTCCAGTAACAGGTGAGCTGGGGAAGCTGGAACCGCGCTTGGGCCGCTGGGCAGAACGTGAGTCCACGGGGTACAACAACGCTGTGAGAACCATGGCAAAACGAATGTGCGCGCTCGTACTCGTGCTGGTGATAGCCGTCGGTCTGGCGCCGGCCGCACACGCAGTAGATGTGAAGCGCGGCGCGCCAGGCGGACGAACCGCGGTGGCCGTCTACCACCCGGACGGATCGTGGACCGGGTCGCCGGACGCGCACCAGCCGCGCGCGGCGTTGTCGCTGAGCAAGCTCTACCTCGGCTAGGGGGTACTCCAGCACGGTGCGCCCGTGGATAAGGCCCAGGTAGAGCACATGATTCGTGTGTCGTCAGACTCGATCGCGGCACACCTTGACCGCCGGTACCCGCAGGCCATTGACGCTGTCGCGCGGCAGTTCGGCCTGACCAACACCGCGCGCCGCGGCCGCTGGGGTAACACGGCGACCTCGACCTATGACGCTGCCAAGTTCGTCGAAAGCATCCGCCGCGACCCGCTCGCCGCACCGATCATCCGCGGCATGCGGACCGCCTCCCCGATCGCGCAGGACGGCTTCCGCCAGGACTACGGAACGTCGCGTCTCCCCGGCGCCGAGGGGACGAAGTTCGGCTGGTCCGACGACCGCCGCTCCTACACCGCCACCGTCAGTTTCGGCCCCGGCTGGACCGCCGCCGCGATGACGGCCGGTGATGCGGGTGCGAACACGCACGATGCGCTGGCCATGATCGATCCGGCGCAACCGGCGCCGTCTGCACCGATGAGCTCGGTCGGCCCGTGGAGCATCCCGCTCGTCCCGCTCCGCGACATTCTGCCCCCGCAGGTGCCGTACCAGATCCGTGACGCCGTTCCGCGCGATGTCCTCGTGCGCGCGGGACCGGTACAATTCAGGCCATGATCCTTACAACGACGCCTACCGTCGAAGGCCGGCGCATCACGGAGTACATGCGCATCATCGGCGGCGAGACCATTGCCGGCATGAACATGTTCAAAGATATGGGCGCGGGTTTCCGCAACATGGTCGGTGGCCGCGCAAGCTCGTGGGAACAGGAGCTTGTCCGGTCCCGCGACAGCGCGCTCAACGAGCTGTGGGAGCGCGCCCGGCAGATCGGCGCTGACGCGGTGGTCAACATCGAGGTGGATTACTCGCCGATGGGGCAGAACAACACGATGATGCTGGTTGCGGCGACTGGCACTGCCGTGAGACTCGATTAATGGAATTACCCATTAAGCTCGGCCAGTTTCTCAAGCTGGCCAATCTCGTCGAGTCCGGAGGCGAAGCGAAAGAGCTCATCGCCGCAGGTGAGGTCGCGGTCAATGGTGAGGTAGTCACGTCGCGCGGCTTTTCGCTTGACGACGGCGACGAGGTCTCCATCCCAGGCCACACCATCACCGTCACCGGTACCGGTGCAGACGACGATGACGACTACTTTGACGAGCGCACCGCGAACGACGATTTCGACCCTGAGAAGTGGAGGAACCTCTAACCCATGCCCGCTTTCGAAGCCCGTCCGGGCATGCCGTATTGGATCGACTTGTTCTCGAGCGAGCTGCGAAAGTCCTCTTATTTCTACTCCCGCATCCTCGGTTGGGATGTGGAGGGTGCCGACATGCCAGGCGCAGATAACCAGGGCGCTGACGACGGTTCCTACCGGGTTGCTCGCGTTCAGGGGCTGCCGGTTGCAGGTCTCGTCGCCCAGAAAACTGATTCCACCGGCACGGACATGCCCGACGCGTGGGTGACGTACTTCTATACCACCGACATTGAGCGCGACTCGGAAAAGGTGGCGCAGCTCGGTGGACGTGTTCTTGCAGAGCCGGCTCAGGTGTCCTTGGGGAAGATGGCCCTGTGCGCCGACGTTGCTGGTGGGTGGTTCGGACTGTTCCAGCCATCGGGAGAGGATGCGTTCGTGGCCGCTGGCGAGCCAGGAACCCCCGTGTGGCACGAGTACACCTGCACCGGGGATGTGCAGGCCGTGGTGGACTTTTACCGTTCGCTCTTTGAGTGGGGGGTTGACCACGACAACGGTTACCACCTCGCCATGCAGGACGGCGCCGCATTTGCCGGTGTGTGGGATGCATCCGACACGATTCCGGCGGAGGTGCCGAGCTTTTGGCAGACCTTCCTTGGCGTCGCCAACGTGGCTCAGGTGCGCGGCCGGGTCGAGGAGCTCGGCGGGGAGATTGTGCGCGGTCCGGAGAATTCACCGTTCGGGGTGCTGTTGACGGTGGCGGATTCGACGGGTGCCGTCGTCACGCTGTGCGAAGTCGATGAACCTGTCGACGAGGACGAACTCGACGAAGCCGAGTCCGTGCTTGAGGTTCTTGACCGTCACCAGGCATAATTGCGTGCTGTGAAGCGGTTTTTTGCCGCCGCGGCGACACGCGTAGCCAGAGCAGTCCGTACTGCTGGCGTAGCCAGTGCAACATGCGTAGTCGGTGCGGCCTTCGTCGTCGCGCCGTTGCCCCCTGCGGCGGCTGTCGATGTGCTGCCGGGGGATCCGGGTGAGCGCACTGATCTCGTCGTCATGCATGACGACGGCCGGTGGACCGGCTCCCCGGGCGCCCAAGACCCCCGACCAGCACTGTCTTTGGCGAAGCTGTACCTCGGTTACTGGGTCCTGCTGGAGGGAAAGCCGGAGGATCAGGGGAAGGTCCTGCGGATGATGCGCACGTCGTCCGATGCCGTCGCCGGTGAGCTGGATGCTGCGTACCCGGAGGCGATCAACGAGGTCGCCGAGCTTTTCGAGCTGACCAACACCTACAGCGGTGGCTTCTGGGGCCGGTCGTCAACCTCGCCGTACGACCTCGCACGCTTCATCACCGCAATTATCGACGATCCCGTCGCCGAACCCATCATCCGCGGCATGGCCAACCACGCCCCTTTTGCCGAGGACGGCTTCAAACAGGACTTCGGCACCGATCAAATGGCCGGTGTGATTGGCTCGAAGTTCGGCTGGTCCGATGATCGCGCCGGCGCGTTCGGCTCGGTGTCCTTTGGCCCAAGTTGGGTCATCGTCGCTATGTCCTACGGCGATGTCGACGAGCACACCAATGACGTCCATGACTGGATCGACCAGAGCGAGGACGATCTGATCTTCGACCTCGACCGCGAGGACGCCGAGGAGCGCGGGCTGACCGACGGCACCGACCGGCTTCAGGTGTGGCTCAGCGACTACGGCCGCAGCGAACCAGTGCCGGCGATCCGACCGATCATCCCCGAAGACGACACCGACGGCCGCGACACAGAGGACGCCGACGACCGCGACACAGACGACTAGACGGCGCTTATCGCTCTTGCTGGCCAGGTTAAGCCGCTAATGCTCGCTCACCAGGGGCCGCCCCGAAAAGGACGTCCATTGCCCCAAAGCGGTGTCGAGGGTTGATCCGTTCGTTGCCGTATGGGGAGATCCACACCGGCCTGCCGTCACGCATCTCGATGCGGCCGCGGGTGCGGCGGATGGAGGGGTCGTCGTCGTTAATGCGGTTGTGGTAGCGGCACAGCGGGACCAGGTTGGACACGTTGGTTTCGCCGCCGTTCTTCCAGGCGTCTGCGTGGTGGACTTGGCACAGGTCGGCGGCGTGGTGGCAGTCGGGATGCGCACAGACGGGTTGCACCGCGCGGGCGAGGTCGCGCTGCTTGTCGTTGGCCAGGCGCTGTGAACGGTACATGTTCACGGCCCCTTGAGTCGGGTGGAACAGCGCCGCCTCCAGGTGCGGGGTGTTGGATGCGATCTGGTTGAGGTATTCGGCGCCGGTCATGGTGGTGCCGTTGGTGAGGCCGAGGACGACGTCGTCCCCCTCGCCGTCCATGATCTTGGTGTAATCGGGCAACCCGACGAGCAGCAAGGGCCGAGGCACGGCCTCTGGTACACCGCCGCCGTCTCTGAGCAGTGCTATGAGTTTGGCGGCCATATGGCGACCGGGGGAAGTAACGCTGTCCAGCCCGGACATGAGCAGGTGCTTCAAGTCGGCCATGAACTTCTCCGACGCCGTCAACGTCAACGTCGCATAACCGTCTTTCGGCTCGCTGATACTGGCGTGCTCCTGGCGAGCGGGCGGCTCCTTCGGCGGGACGATGTTCTTGAGCAGCTTCGACATGGCGGCGCATGTGCGTCCGATGCGGGAGGCCGCCGACAGCACTTTCATGCGCATAGTGTGCCGTCGGGTGCGGTGTTTGATGTGGCGGATGGCGCGCTCGATGGTGGCGAGCATCCCGATGGACAAGCCCAGCGCGGTCGCCTTCGCAACCGCCTTGGCTTGCTTGGTGTCCGATAAGCCTTCCCCGAAGTAAGCGTCGTGGACGAGTTTCCAGTTGTTGACCACCGACGGTTCCACGCCGGCGTTCAACGCTTGTTGTTTGTTGAAGTCTTTCAGCGCCCCCAACCTTGGGGCGCTGTGTGCGCTGACAAGGTCATTGAAAGTGTCCATGCCAGCAACACTAACCCTGTTTTTGCAGCTAGGAAAGGGTTTTTGGAATACGTCACAAATCCCGGATTCAAGGAACCGGACGGGCCTCTACGGCAGTCTAATAAGGGTTTGTGGCGTCTACGGCCGCGAGGAAATCAGCGACGTCGCAGATGCGGCGGCGTGATTCCTCCGGCGTCGCAATGGTGTGTGTTGAGTGGTACTCAATGACAGTTGCGTTGTGGGCCTCGGTGGTGGTGGGGTGTGGGGTGGTGTCGTCGTAAAGCGCGGTTTGCACGAGCGTGCGCGGCCATGCGCTCGGAGCTGGCACGGTGCGGTTTCCACGCAGTTCCGCCGGTAGCTTATCGACGCTGCCAAGCCCCGGATTCGTCAGCACCAACCCATCCACACTGCGCTGCTCAGCAGCGAGAACGGCAAGCGCAGCGCCGGAGCCGGCACCCCAAAGGGTGACTGACGCCGGCTCTTGGGCTGCGACGTAGTCAAGCGCTTTGTGCACGCTGGAAACGACCTCGTCGAGGGTGGCGCCGGGCAGCAGCGGGTAGTCCAAGTCGAGGATCGTGGTGCCAGACAACTCCGCTGCCGCGGCAACATCGGGGCGCCAGTGCTGCTCAAGGGAGATTCCGGAACCGCGCCACAAGCCACCCGGGTGCAGTGAGACGGCCCACCGGCGGGTTGGGGAACTGGGGACGAACACGCGGGCAAGCAGTTCCGGCTCTCCGGGAGTGTCGGGGATGTCGGAAAGGGCGGGCAGATCGCGGATCTTGGCGATGTTCATCCCGTACGCGACCCCTGGCATCGTGTGGTCGAGCCCGGAACCGAGCATGAGCATGGACGCGTGGGTGATGCGGTCAGCGAGGTGTCCCATGTAGCGGTCTGCCTCGGCCGGGTCGCCGGTGCCGCCCTCCCACGGCGGGGGCGTATCCGGTGCGGGGTAGGTGGCGTTCATGTAGCTGATCAGCTGCTCGAGCTGCTCTTTCGGCGACAGGGCGCGCTCGACACCACCGACGTTGAACTCCGGCGAACCCTGATCGTTCAACGGCCCAGCCTCACCGGCGGGAAGTGGCGCGGCAGGTTCCTCGGGGGAGGGGGTGTGGCGCATCCGGTCCTGCGCCTCGCGGTACGGCTGGTCGGGGTGGCCAGGTTGGTCGGGCATCACCAGATCACCACGCGGTCCGCTTCCGCGACTGCGTCCGGGGCTTCGGTGGCGTCGGGGAAGGCCTCATAGAACTCGGCGATGTTGCTGGCGACGACGTTGCAGCGGAACTCAGACGGCGAGTGCGGGTCGATCGCCAGGTATTGCGCGGCCATTTCGGGCCGGATGGCGGTGCGCCACACGCGCGCCCACGCGAGGAAGAGGCGCTGCAGGCCGGTGAATTCCTGCCCGTCAATGGCGTCGCTGGCGCCGGGGGCGTGGAAGGTCCGCACGGGGCCCTGGTCGGTGGCGGGGTCGAGACCTTGCTCGGCCAGGTAGTCCTTGTACGCGACGACGGCGATGCCAAGTCCGCCCAAGTCACCGATGTTCTCGCCGAGCGTGAACTCGCCGTTCACCCCGCGGATTTCTCCGCGGCCGGACAGGACGGAGGGGACGAGACCGTCGTATTGCGAAATCAACTTGGCGGTCAGTTCCTCGAAGCGGGCACGGTCGGCGTCGGTCCACCAGGAGTTGAGGTTGCCGTCGCCGTCGTAACGCGAGCCTTGGTCGTCGAAGCCGTGTCCGATTTCGTGGCCGATCACGGCGCCGATCGCGCCGAAGTTCTCGGCGGCGTCCGCGTCGGGGTCGAAGAAGGGCGGCTGCAGGATCGCGGCCGGGAAAGTGATGTCGTTGACCACCGGGTTGTAGAAGGCGTTGACGGTCTGCGGGGTGGAGACCCATTCACCGCGGTCGGCCGGCTTGCCGATCTTGGACAGCTGGTAGTCGTGCTCAAAGGCGGCGCCGGCGCGCACATTCGCGACGAGCTGGGCGCCGGAGCGGTCGAACGTCAAGCCGTCGTAGTTGCGCCACTCGTCGGGGTAGCCGATCTTCGCGGTGAACTTGCCCAGTTTCTCTAGGGCGCGCTCGCGCGTTTCGGGCGACATCCAGGTCAGCTGGCTGATCCGCTCTTCGTAAGCGCGCACGAGGTGGTCGACGAGGTCGAGCATGCGCTGTTTGTGCTCCGGCGGGAAGTGCTTTGCGACGTACGCGCGCCCCATATCCTCACCCACCAGCGATTCCGCGAGCGCAATGCCGCGCTTCCAGCGGTCGCGCTGTTGGGTCGCACCGGAGAGCACGGTGCCGTAGAACTCGAAGTTCGCCTGCCCGATGTGCTGCGGGAGGAGGCCGGCGCGGGAGCGCAGGATGGCCCAGGTGGCCCAGAGTTGCCAGTCGGTGAGGGGGGCGTCGACAAGCAATTGCGCGAGTTCGTCGATGAAGCTGGGCATCATCGCGATGACCTTGCCGTCTTCAAGGCCGGAGGCGCGCAGGAGCGTCTGGATGATCTCGGGTAGTTCCGCCAGCTCAGTGGGGTTGTACGTTTTCACAGCGTCGCGCGTGGTCACCACGTCCCAGTGGTGCGAGGCGATGCGCTTTTCGACGTCCAACACCCGCTCCGCCGCGTCCCCCGCCCCGAATCCACGGCGCTGCTCGTCGGTGAGGAAACCGAGCATGCGCTCGACGTGCTCGCGGTACGCTTCGAGCGTCTCGGCGTGGGCGGGCTCGCGGTAGTAGGCCTCGTCGGGCAGCCCCAGGCCGGACTGGATCACGTAGGGCACGGACTCCTCGCCGAGCGAGTCTTTTTCCACCCAGTACGTCAGCGGGGCGCCCACACCGGAGCGCTCCAGCTCGCCGAAGACGCGGACCAAATCCTGGATCGTGTCCACGTCGAGCAGGGCGAAATCGTCGGTAAGGGGGTCCAGGCCGGCGGCGTCGATCGCGTCGACGTCCATGAAGGAGGCGTATAGATCGGCTGCACGGTCATCGCCAGCCTCAACGATGGCGTGGACGTCCTCCTCCGCCTTGTCGCGCAAGGCGTGGAAGGTGCCGTCCACACCGCGGTCCTCAGGGATGACGTGGCTTTCCAGCCAGGGGCCGTTGACTAGTTGGTAGAGGTCGTTCATGACCTCCAGACTAGTCTTCGTTCTCGTACGGATCCCTGATCTTCATGTCGGACGGGTGCCACAAGCCAGAGCGGGTGATCGTCTCGTGGTTGATCTCGGCCACGTCCGGTGTTTCACCGCGGGAGTTGGTCCGCGGGACGTAGCGGTAGGCCGAGCCCCAGTCGCGGTGCCAATCCTGGTTGAGGTAGCCGGGCATCTCGTAGGCGGAGTTGACCGCCTCCGCAGTAGCCATGGCTCCTCCGCCGAGAAAGTCCTGGAAGCCGGAGAGCTGCTCCTTCGCCTTCGCGTCGGCGGCGATGCGGAACTCGGGGATCTCTGTCACACCGGCGTAGTGGTTGAAGGTGCGGTTGCAGGGGAACTGCATCGCGACCGGCCAGTCGAGCAAGCCAGGGACGTCGGGGCCGAAGACCTCGGTGAGCGGCTCCAACGTGGGGTTGCGCAACGGAGTCAGGGCCATCCACTCCTCGGGGTCGAGGTTGACGTCTTCGCCGACGAGGCGAACGACGTTTGCGCCCTCCGGTAGATCCGCGATGGGGTAGCGCAGGTTGCGCCACTTCGTCGTCGGGCCCGGATCCAGCATTTCGACGTCGCCGATCTCGGTCACGTTGCCTTCCTCATCGCGCGTGCCGTACTCGAGTTTGAGGGTCTGCCCCTCCTTTTCCTCGCCGCTGATGTTGCGGTGCTCCAGCCGGCCGGCGACGGAGGTGACCAGCAGCGGGGCTTCCTCGGTGGCGTCGGGGAGTTCGAACCAGGACGTCTTGATTTCCGAGGCGCTCAACGCACTCTCGTCGAACGTGCCCAGCACCGGGATGCGGTTGTAGTCCAGGTTGAACGGAAGGCGGACCGTGGAGCCGTTGACGCCGATCTGGTCCGACGGGCGGTTGCCCTGGGTGGTGGCGCGGGAGGTGGACTGGACCGTGTCGGAGCCGGCGTCATCGCTCTGGGTGTCGGAGCCGGTGTCGGTCGTCGCGGTCGATGCGTTCTGGTCGCTACCGGTGGTGGCGCCGGTGGCGCCGGTGGCGGGGCTGCCGGCATCGCTGTCTGTCGCCGGGGTGTTCTGGATGGCGCCGACGTTAGCGGCGCCCTCGTTGTCCGAGTCGATGTAGGCCGGGACACCCTCCGGGTGGAACCCGCGCACCGTGCCGGATTCCAGCGACTTGCCCAGCGGCACGCCGTCGACGGGGGTGAGGAAGGAGTCGTTCGTGTTGGCTTCCAAGAGCACGTCGGCACTCATCTGGCAGGTCTCGCCCTTGAGCGAGCGAACGTTACCCATGCCGACGGAGTAGGCCGGCGACTGGTCCATGAAGGACTTCAGGAAGGTCAGGCAGGAGAACGCCACAATGAGAATGCAGGCGAGCGCGATCGGTGCGGTCATGGCGCGAGAGATGCGGGTGATGCTGGTGCTGCCAGCGCCGGCACCGGCAACGGGGCCCTCGCCCTCGCCTGGCCGCGGCTTGTGCCACAGCGACTGCACAATCCCGACGACGAGCGTGAGCAGGAACAGCGCCAGCATGACCGAGCTGGCCTCCACACCCTTGTACTGCACTGTCTTGTCCCACCACGGGACCGCGAAGGAGGAAACGTACCACCACGCGTTCCATCCGCCGAGTGCTAGCGCGAAGACGAACATCACCGCTGCCAGGGCGAAGGTCCTCGCGCGCGGGGAGCGTGCCGCAACCTGTGCCAGCACGATCGCGCCTAGGGCCGCAGCGGCACCGGCGATGCCGGCGTAAATGCCGAAGTGGTGGGTCCACTTCGTCGGGGTGAACATGAGGAAGAACATCGACAACCCGAAGATCGCCAGCATGCGGCGCGTCGGTGCCGGCTTGGCGCCCGGGACTGCGCCGTAGTGAGACATGCTCCACAGCACCAGCACCAGGCAAAGGACGAGGATGAGCATGGGGAAGCGGCGGGTCAGGGAGCCGTCGACGGTTGCTTCCAGCAGTGTCGCGTAGCGGACGTACTCGTTGTACCACTCCAGAGCGGGGCCGACGGCGGAGCGCACGGAGGTGGACTCCAGCACGGTCGCCAGTGTCTGGTCCTTGAACACAAGCACCATGACGGCGAAGCCGGCACCGAGGAACGGGAAGATGTAGGACACCAGCGGGGCAATGACGCGCCGCTCCGACAGGATCTTCAGCACTTGCGGCAAGCAGACGAGGAATACGCCCACGGCCGTCAGGCCGGTCGGCCCGCAGGCCAGGGTCACGGCGGCGAAGATGGTTCCTAGGGTGGCGGGGAGGAGGCGTCGTGAAGCAATGGCGCTTTCAAACGATGCCCACGTAGCAAGGGTGCCCAGCGCGATGATCGGCTCCGGGCGCAGGCCGTTGTCGTACGGCAGCCAGAACGCGAGGAACATGAACGCGGCCGTCCAGTAGGACACGCGCCGTGTCGCAATGGTCGCGCCGAGCCGCGGCAGGATTTCCCGCGAGAGGATCCACCAGATGAGGATGCCGGCGATGAGCGTGGGCAAGCGCATCCAGGCTGACGCGGTACTGACTTTCGACAGCAGCGACAATAAGTCGTAGAACGGTGAGCCGAACGGGGCCTCGGGCACGCCGTACCAGCGGTAATAGTTGGCCATGTAGTCCGACTCGTTGGCCACCCGCGCCATGGTGAGCAAGAAACCGTCGTCGGAGGTGTTCGCGCCGAAGAAGTGCCAGAACAGCAACAGCGTGACGACGACCCCATCCAACGGCTTGAACGACCTCCACTCCGGGCGCAACACGCCCAGGCGGCGGCCGTCCAACACATCCATCCGGGCGATGGACCACAGGGCGATCAGGGCAGCGATCGTGCCGGCGATCATGGCGAGCCACTTCACCAGCGACGGGCTGGAGGTGAAGCGGGAGTTGATTTCGACGTGGGCGGTCAGGCCAGCGTCGATAAGTGCTTGGGCGTCGCCCGTGAGCTCGCTGTAGATGCCTGTGACCTGGGGACGCATGTCGTCCTCAGTTTCTTCGCTGAAGTCGGTGCCGGGGACGGAAACCGTCAGGGCTTCGTCGGTGGCGGAGACTTCGAGCACGGCGTCACCACTCAGTGTGGCCAGTTCCTCGGCGGTGAGCTCGAAGACGACCTCGTTGAGCGAGGAGACGTTGACGCTGCCGTCGGCAGGCGCGGTGACGAACAGGCCGCGGTCGAGCGCTTCCGTGGAGTCCACAGGCAGCGTGGACAGCACGTTCGACTGGCCGGGGGCCAGCTCCTCCAGCACGCTGATGGGGATGGTCAGCTCGAGCGATTCCGGCGCCAGCGAAATCAGCGGCGCGTTGACGGAGTTGAGCGAGCCGTTCTGCGGCCAGTCGAACGAGGACTGCACCTGCTTGACCGGCAAAAACGGCAGCAGCGCGAAGAAGATGAAGGCGAGCAGGCCGGACATCATCGCGGTGAGCGCCAGATTCCGGGGCGCGCGTTTGGAATGCGCCAGCGGGTCGGATTCGGGCGTGAACGCGGTGGACCCGCCAGTCGGCTCAACCACGGTTTGCGTCTCGACGTTATTCACTCGTCTACCTTTCATCGGTTCCGGACCACCACCACGAAGGGGCCGAACTGCTGGGTGTCCCACTCGGGCGAGTTGAAGGCTGCCGGGTTGAAGAACAAAGCCTCATAGTGCACGTTGGGCTGGCTGGGGAAGATGTCATGCGCGATGTGGGTTTTCCACGGCGCTTCCGGGTCGGTTTCGCTGCCGCGGAAGATGAAGGCTTGGGGCGGGGCCCAGGGTGCGTCGTCAATAGCTGCGGCGAACGCCTGCGGGTTCGACAACTCGTTGAACGATCCGTTCGCCCACTGCTTCAAGGACTCGTTGCGCGCGTCGAATTCACCGAGCGGGTTGGCGTAGTGGCTGGTGAACGCGTTGAAACCACGGTAGGGGTGGTAGGCCATGAAGTTGATCTCGTCGGTGAACAGCACGGTCTCGCCCGGTGTGTAGCCGCGGGATTGGATGTATTCGTCCATCTGCTTGTAGTAGCGGCCGACATCAGATTCGCGCAGGTCGGAGCGCTCGCCGTTGCCGTCGGTGCTGGCATAGGCCTCGTCGATGAAGGATTCATTCTCCGCCGGGATCTGCTGCACGTACCCCAAGGTCGCCGTAGCGAGCAGCAGGACAAACAGCGTTGTCAAGAGATGGCTGCAGCGCTTGCTAATCGAGTTGGGGTAGAGCACGGCCAGACCGGACAAACGCAGATCCGCGATCGCGAGGATGCCCGCGGTGGACAGCAGCAGCGCCACAAGCACCTCCACACGGAAGCCGAGCAGCGTGGTGCCGGCCAGCGTGATCACCATTGAGCCGACCACCCAGACGTAGCACACGCCCACGGCAATGCTGATGTGTGCGATCTCCGGACGGCGGAACCGCACCACAAGAAAGACCAGACCCGCCAGGCTGAGCAACCCGACCAGGGAGAGGTCAAAGAACGGCAAGGGTACTTCCGCGCCTTCAGACGGCAGGAAGTGCTGCGCCGTCGAGCGCGTGGTCTCCGGACTGCGCAGCACGGCCATGAGGTACGGACCCCACGCGATGAGGGCAATGAGGATCGAACCGAAGCCCATCAAAGCGAGTTGTCTCAGGGGCACCCAACGCTGCTTGCCTTCCATCGTCAAGAACCCCGTCAGGGCAAACGCCATCATGGTCACGGCAACGATGCCTGTGTAGAGGGTGTACAAGCAGGCTGAGAGACCCAGGTAAAGAGTCAAGGTGATAGTCGGCGCCCATGATCCCCGCATGGCGTAGTAGCCGAGGACAGCTGCGGCGGGCACGAACATGCCGACGATGGCCGCATACGGCTCGTCGGGGGTCTGGGTGAGGATGATCGCGATGGTTACCAGTGCAATCGCCGTGGCGATCGGGAGCGAACTGGTGAGCTTGCGCCACAGCGGGACCAGCTGCGACGCGGCGGTCGCCAAAGAAACAAGAGCCCACGGCTGGTACACCTCCCAGCCCGGCATGCCTAAAACATCGGACAGGCGTCCGCCCAGCCAGAACCAGCCGATCGGGTAGAACGCCGGCAAGTCGGCGTAGTTCATGTCCTGGTTGGACATGGTGTCGGCCATGCGGGTGAGGAACTGGGTGCGGAAACCCTGGTCCACCTGGATGCCGTCGAGATAGAGCTTCGTGGAGGCCAGCGGGATCCCCAGCGTGGACACGACCAACCCCGCAGGGGCGAACGAGCAGACGAACTCAGTGAGCCAAACGCGCCAGGTGGGGCGCCGGCGGGAGGTGGATTCGTCGCGAAGCCACGCGAGCAACAACGCGCCCACCGCAAGAATCACCACGAATGAGCACGCTGTGGCCAACGCGCGGGGGACCATGGAGACGTTGAACGCCGCCAAGCTCGACGCACGCAGTAAGTACCACGCGGCAAGCGTGAGTGCCCCTCCTACCAGGGGGTAGACCAACATGCGCACGGTCGTGCCAACCGTGTCGATGCTGTCCGGTTCGTAGTCGTAGACGCGGATGGCGCGCGTGCTGCCGCGAAGCTCTTCCTTGGGCTCTTTCTTTGTGTCCGTGACGGCCGTGGTCATACCGAACAGTCTCCCACAGACTCGGCCGCAAACAGGTATTAGAAGAAGCGGTTAGAAGCTCAGCTTCCGCATAATCGGTGCCGGGATGTGCTGGAGCACCAGAGAGATCGGGCCGAAGAGCTTGTGCACGAACACGTGGCTCTTACCGTCGAGAGCTGCGGAGACGGCAGCCTTGGCCACGTCTTCCTTGTCCACGGTCAGTGGTGCCTCGTCCAGGCCGTCGGTCATCTTGGTGCGCACCTGGCCAGGGCGGACAACGGTGACGTGTACACCGCTGCCGCGTAGCGCCTCCCCGAGCTGGGTGTAGAACCCGTCCATGCCGGCCTTGGTGGAGCCGTAGACGAAGTTGGATCGGCGCACCTTCATGCCCGCGACCGAGCTCATGGCGATGATGGTGCCGTGGCCCTGCTGCTTCATCTTCTGGCCCAGCAGCACGCCGACGGAGATCGGCGCCGTGAAGTTGGTCTGGGCGGACGCGACGGCGGCCTGCTGGTTCTGCCACAGTTCTTCCTGGTCGCCGAGGGTGCCGAAGGCGACGATGGCCACATCGACATCGCCGGCCGCAAAGGCTGCGTCGATGACGGCCGGGTGGGAGTCGGTATCAAAGGCGTCAAAGTCGACGATGCGGACCTTGCCGGCGCCGTGGCGGGAGACCTCTTCGACAGCGGCGTCGATACGCGGGCTGTCTTGGCGGGCAGCCAGGGTGACGGTCGGGTTGCCTCCGCGCTTGGTCAGCTCGGAGACGATGGCCAGGCCGATCTCGGACGTGCCGCCGAGAAGGAGAATATTCTGTGCTTGTCCTACTGCGTTCAGCATTGCGGTTCCTTTCGGTTTCTTGAGCGGGCTACGCAGCCAACTAGTGCAGCTCGAGTCGGCGGGACATGTCGGAGGCGAACACCCCAGTCGGGTCGATCGCGTTGCGGGTTTCCAGCCAGCCGGCCATGCCGGGGTACATCTGGTGGAACTTCTCGGCAGACGTGCGGGACTCCTTGGCCAGGTAGAGGCGTCCGCCGAATTCCATCACCTGGTCGTCCAAGCGATCCAGGAAAGAGTGCAGGCCGTCGCGGATGGGGAAGTCCACGCACACGTTCCAGCCGCGCATCGGGTAGGACAGCGGGGCCTTGTTACCGTCGCCGAACAGCTTGAACACGTTCAGGGCGGTGTAGTGGCCAGAGGACTGAATGTCGTAGATGATCTGCTTGAACGGCTCGACAGCGTCGGTGGGCACAACGAACTGGTACTGCAGGAAGCCGGCCGAGCCGTAGCCGCGGTTCCATTCCGCGATCATGTCCAGCGGCTGGTAGAACTGCGTCAAGTTCAAGATGTCGTTCTTCGAGTCTTTGCCCATGAAGTAATAGGCCTCACCGATGGCGCGCAGAGTCAGCTGGTTCATGGTCCAGGACGGGAAGATGTCCGGCACCGTCATCAGCTGCGGGGCGGAGAACTTCAGCGGGTCCTTCGCCAGCTTCGGCGCGAACTCCTCGAGCTGCGCCAGTGTGGCCAGCGATCCACGGGAGATGGTGGAGCGGCCGGTCTTCGGCGGGGCGGAGATGGCGTCGAACCATGCAGAAGAATAGGTATATCCCTCTTCTTGGCCGTGGGAGTGCTCCTCGATCGTTTCGTCGAGGGTGGAGGTGCGGACCGTGTCGGAGATGAAGTAGGCCGTCTCGGTGCGCGTCATCTTGATGCGGGCGCGCAGGATGATGCCGGTCAGGCCCATGCCGCCGACGGTGGCCCAGAACAAGGTGCCGTCCGGGTCATCCGGGGTGCCAGCAGGCTCGAGGTGCAGGACGCGGCCGTCGGCGACGAGCAGCTCCATCGACACGACGTGGTCGCCGAAAGAACCGGCGGAGTGGTGGTTCTTGCCGTGAATGTCCGGGCCGATCGCGCCGCCGATGGTCACCTGGCGGGTGCCGGGCAGCACCGGGACCCACAAGCCGTAGGGGATCGCGGCGCGCATCAGTTGGTCGAGGGTGACGCCGCCGTCGACGTCCACGATCGCGGTATCGGGGTTGATCTCGTGAATCTTGTTCAGCGGCTGCATGTCAATGACAAGGCCGCCACCGTTTTGGGCCGGGTCACCGTAGGAGCGGCCCATTCCGCGGGCGATCACACCGCGGCGCTTGCCTTCCGGCAGGGTCGCGTTGTCTTCGGCGACGTGGCGCACTGCCTCCTTGATCGCGTCCACGTCGGCGGTGGCTAGGACTTGCGCGGTGGACGGTGCGGTGCGGCCCCAGCCGTAGAGGGACTTGGTGGTGGTGTGGAGTTCCATAAACCCCACCCTACCGCTAGAGTTCCATGATCTCCCGGATCCTTTTTGGCAGCTCCCCCTGATTGGTGATCACCGGTTTGCCTGCATTTTTGTGTGCCCGGAGCTCTTCGTAGACGATGCCCCGGGAGGTGCTGTCCAGCAAGGGTAGTTCTTGGGCGATCAGGCGCGTCATGAAGTCGTCGAGGGGGACGTCGGCAAGTTGCGCCGACATGTGGGGTTTGTCAGGTTGCTGCATGGATGACATCCTACGGGGCGCGCAATCGCTAGGGTGGGGTCATGTCGGTCGTGGTCGAGCTCAAGCGCACCTTGCTCGTGCGCTGCGCCACAATGCTTGCCGACGAATCCGTCTTCCGCCACATCGGCCTGAACTCCGAAAGCACTCTCGAGGATGTGCAGCGCGTCCTGGAAGTCTGTTTCGCGATGCCGGACGGCCCGCCGAGCCCAACGCGCTTCACCGCGGACGCCGAGGATGCAGGCCGCCTGGAGGCCGGTGTGCAGATCGGTTCCTACCTGCGCCGGGGCGGTGACCGGCTGTTTTTCCACTGGGGGCTGTGGCAATTCGAACTCACCTTGCTGGATATCTACCCACGCGATAGCGCGACCCCGAGCGCACTGTGTGTGGCTGGACACGGGGACTTCGCCGATCAGCCCTTTGACATCCCCGCCATCAACGCGGAGCTGCTCGGGCCGTCCGCAATTGAGAATGTGCTCGCGGGCGCGCGCGATGATGTCGTCGACATCGTCGACCGCTCCCACACTCTCGACTTCCTTCCCCTGTTGCAGGCAATTGACCTGCCGCGGCCGTGCGAGCTCGACCCGCTGGTGGCCGACACGCTGGCCAGCCTGCCGCGCGAACGCACCCCGCTCGCCCGCGATGCCTTCTGGTCTACCGTTCTCGCCCTGTCGTGCTTGGCTGACGACGACACCACCGACGACGTCATCGAAACCACCATGAGCGCCCTGAACTGGGCCAACCCAGGCGGCGAGAGATACTCCGCCCGCCAGATCCGCTCCCTGTGCGCCGGATCCCTCGTGCGGCTGGCGTCGGTGGGCGGGTACGGGGCCGGGGGCGTGAGTGCCGTCGATAAGCTGGACATGTACCGCGCTTTGCTGCGACGGTGACTGGTGGGGGTAAGGTGAACCGCTGTGACCTCCAAGGTTGAAACGACACACCCGATGAGCGCGAAGCGGCAACTGCTGCGGTTCGTGATCATCGGTATCTTCTGCGCGATGCTCGATTTCGGGCTGACGTACCTGCTCGACCATTCCTTCGGCTTCACGCGCGTGTCTGCGAAAGTGGTCGGCTGGTGCTTCGGCACGCTCGTCGCGTACCTGCTCAACTCGCGGTTCACGTTCCAGGCGAAGATCACCGGCAAGCGGGCGCTAGCCGTGTTCATCCTCTACGCCTCGACATTCGGCATCCAGGTGTTCCTCTACTGGATCACTAATCCGCCGCTCATCGCGCTCGGCATCGAGGACCCGTGGAAAGACTTCATCGCCTTCGTCATCGCTCAAGGCGTGGCGACGATCACCAACTTCATCCTCCAGCGCGTCCTTATCTTTAAGCAGCCGACGAAGGTCGTCGTCGACACTGATCCATCTTGATCCGGACGTCGGCCCGGATCAAGGTCGGCGGAAGTCCTCGTTCGCGCCCATCCGCAGCAGGCGCAACCACTCGCGGAACTCCCGCGGGTTCTTGCGCTGGATCAGGAAGAACCAACCGAAACGCACCAGCTCCTGCAGCTGCATCTTCTTCATGCCGCGCTGACCGATGATGTAGCCGCGGTTGCGGTAGGTGAAGTAGCGCTTGACCTCATTATCCGGCCACTGGGCGTGCGCGCGGCCGCCCATGATCGGGTGGAACTCGGCGGAGCCGTCCGGGTGCAGGTAGCTGGTGGTCAGCGCGGTGCCGTATTTCATGCCGGACTGGGCCAGGCGGCGGTGGTATTCGACCTCGTCGCCGCGGATGAACAGGCGGTAGTCGGGCACGCCGATGCGCTCCATCGCCTTTGCGCTGATCAGAGCGCCGTTGAAGAGGCTCGCGTACTGCGGGAGGTAGTCTCCCTCCAGCTCGCTGCGGCGCCGGTGCCAGATCAGGCCTTGGCGCAGCGGAAAAGCGAGCTGGTCAGGGTCATCGATATTGGCCACGACGGGGGAGACCTCAGTCAGACCCTCCCGCGCGGCGACGCGGTAGAGCTCCTCCAGCACGCCCGGGTCGGCGGGGCGGCCGTCGTCGTCGGCGCACCAAATCGCGTCCGCGCCGAGGGCGAGCGCGTGCAGAAAGCCGTATGCGAATCCGCCCGCGCCGCCGAGGTTCGTATGCGACGCCAGGTAAACGCCCTTGTCGCCGGCAAGGTCGTGGACCAGCTCACGGACTTCATCTTCTGCGCCGTTATCCACCACGATCACCCAGTCGACCGGGTGAGTCTGCTTCGCCACCATCTCCAGCGAGTGCCTGAGCAGTTCAGCGCGCTTGTGCGTGACAATCACCGCCGCGGTGGTGCCGTTCGGGTTCAGCAGCGCATCGGTGGTGGAGGTCATGGGGACTATTGTGCCACGACGGTGGACACGGATAAGGGAAGCGCTGCGGTGAGGGAACCGTAACGGTGTCTGCGCCTGTCTAACAGTGCATGGCATTGCGCAACAACATGGACATCACCGCCAATGTGCACGGCGGCTTCTATCTGGACGGTCCTGGGGTGCAGGTTTCGCGGCGGTTCTGGATGGCGGAGCCGTTCGCTTTGGCACGTTCTTCGGAGCTGGGGCACCGGGCGCCCGCAGCCACACGGGCCGTTGCGATGGTGTTGGAGCACCCCGGTTGCTTAGTCAGCGGATTCAGCGCGTTAGCCGTGTTCGGCCTGAGGTTCTTTGCGGATTCGTTCCATACGACACTGCATGGTGCTGTCCGGAAAACCGTCGAAGCGACCCAATACACACCGCGGATTACCCGCGCCCGCCCGCGAAATATATGGACTGTCCGTTACCAGGGGCAGCCGATCCCCATATCCCAACCAGGGTCCGCCGTCGTGGAAGCTTTGCAATGCATCCGCGCCGGGGAGATCCGATGGCCCGTCGCCACGGTCGACGGGTGGAGTCCAGCGGACCTCAGGGCTCTGCAGCTTATCGACGCTTCCCGCCGCCACCTCAACATCCACCCCGACCTCATTTACAACGCTGCCCGGAACCGCCTGCCCCGCGCATGGCTGAAAAGGATCGTCGGAGCGTCCAGTGACCGCGCCGATTCCCCGAAAGAGACCGAAATGCGGCTGATCGTCCAACAGATCTGCGCAGAACTCGGGGTGGAACTGTCCGAACAGGTGAAGGTTTCCGACGGCAACGGCATCATCACCACCTTTGACCTGGCTATTACCGAACTAGGGATCGGCCTCATGTATGACGGCGAGCACCACCTGCAGCGTAGCCAGCGCGACCGGGACTCGGCCATCAACCTCAGGTGCGTCATGCAAGGGTGGACAGTACTTAGATTCACCGCCGGAACGATGGGCAAGATCGCCCAGTTGCTGAGGGAGCTGATCTCCCAGCGGTTGTGAACCAGGCGGTTATGGCCCGGGCGGCGGCCGCGGCGGCTGTGTGAACGATTAAGCGCACCGACCTATAAGTCCCGAGCAGTAAGTGCAGGTCAGGGGGTTATGGCCTGAACGATACGGGGCCGAAATGCTCATATCGTTCACCGCTGATGCTTTGGCTGGGGGCCCGGGGCCCTGGAGTTTAGGCCCCTAGCCCTCCTGGTCTGCCTGATCGTCCCGGTCCTCATCGTCGAAACGGACGAGCAGGTCGCGGACGAAGTCGCCGGCTTCTTTGCCTTCGTAGGCTTCGACGACTTCGTCGACAAGCCCGGCCTGGCGTACTTCCCCTTTGTCGATCCACAGTGCGGTGTTGCACAGCTGCGCCAAGAAGTCGTTGGAGTGGGAGGCGAAGACGAGGATGCCGGAGCGTTTGACCAGTTCAGCCAACCGGACGCGGGCTTTGGCCATGAAGGCGGCGTCGACGGCGCCGATGCCTTCGTCGAGAAGCAAAATCTCGGGCTCGATGGATGTGACCACTCCGAGCGCCAACCTCACGCGCATACCGGTGGAGTAGGTGCGCAACGGCATGGCCAGGTAGTCGCCGAGCTCGGAGAACTCAGCGATTTCGTCCATTTTGGCCTTCATTTGTTTGCGGGTCTGGCCGAGGAACAGTCCGCGGATGATGATGTTCTCGTAGCCGGAAATCTCCGGGTCCATGCCCACGCCGAGGTCGAAGACGGGGGCGACGCGGCCGCGGACATCGGCGACGCCGCGGGTCGGTTCGTAGATGCCAGATAGCAGGCGCAGCAAGGTGGACTTGCCGGCGCCGTTGTGGCCGACAAGGCCGACTCGGTCGCCTTCGCGCAGGTGCAGGTTAATGTCCTTCAGCGCCTCGACGACGACCGTGTTGGAGGCGTTCTTGCCGATCGCCCCTCCGGCCGAGGACATGACGGCCTTCTTCAGGGAGCGGGACTTGGCGTCGAAGATGGGGAAGTCGACGCAGGCGTTGTAGGTGTCAATAGAAACCACGTGAAACTCCTTACACCCAGTACGGTACGCGGAAGCGCCACTGGCGCATCACCAGCAGGGCGGCGAGCAGGCCGACAGCAGTGAAGGCCAGCACGATCCACCAGTGATAAGCGGCCAGGTCGCGGCCGATCAGGGGCGCGCGGACGATTTCGAGGTAGTGGTAGAGGGGGTTGAGCTCGGCGAGCATGGCGCGCTGGGCGACATCGCCGCTTTGCTCCTTCAGGGTCTGGGTGGTCCAGACGATCGGGGTGACGTAGAACAGCAGCTGCACCAGCGCCTCCAGCAGAGGCGCGACATCGCGGAAGCGGGTGGCGATGATCCCGAACAGCATGGTCACCCACACCCCGTTGAGGATCATCAGGGCCAGTGCCGGGATGAACAGCAACAGATCCCACCCCAGCTCGAGGCGGAAGATCAGCACGAGCACGAGCCAGATGACCATGTTGTGCGCGAAGAACAGCAGCTGGCGCCACACTAGGCGGTACACGTGGACAGACAGTGCAGAGGGGAGCTGTTTAATCAGCCCTTCGTTCTCTATGAATACATTCGCGCCGTCTTTTATGCACCCGGAGATGAAGCCCCACACGATGAAGCCGACGGTGACGTGCGGCAGGAAGTCGCGCACCGGAATCTGGAACAGCATGGAGTACAGCAGGCCCAGGGCCAGCGCCATCACGCCGGTAGCGATCGTGATCCACAGTGGGCCGAGCACGCTGCGGCGGTAGCGCTGTTTGATGTCCTGCCAGCCCAATTGCAGCCACAGTTCGTACTGGCCCCACCCGCGGGTGAGGTCGGCTGCCGCAGCGCGGAAGGTTTTGGACTTCGACGCTGGGGTGGTCTCGTCGGCGGAGGACGTCATGCGGGAGACGTCGGAAAGCAATGTTGCCTTGTCTTGCACACTTAACAGCTTAGTGCCAAGATCCTTAAATATTGCTAAGGGGCCGATGGTGCGTCCCGCCTGGTATGGGTGCATACTAGTGAAACACTTAGTTCGGAAGGAGGAGACCGTGGATTACGGTGCGGAGTATGACGTGTACCGCGTTCGCGGGCTGTACGCCTCGCTTTCCGACGGCTGGACTTACCTGAATTCCCACGACTGCCCACAGATCCCGGAGCGCGTTTCCGCGGCTGTGTCTCGGTCGTTCCGGATGGCGCCGCAGGTGCCGGCGCGTGAGTTTCACTCCGGTTCGCACTCGGGGCAGTCTGTCGGTCGTCCTGAGGGTGACAATCTGCTGGAGGCCGCGCGGCATGCCGTGGCAGACCTCGTGGGGGCGAGCGCGGACCGGGTGATTCTCGGTGCCAGCCTGCCGGTGCTTTACAGCGCTCTGGTCACGTCGATGGAGCCGCAGTTCCGGTACGACTCGTCTGTGGTGGTCAGCAGCCTGGACCGGTGCGAATTGCGCACGGCCGTGTCGCGGGCGCGGGCCCAGGTCCGCACGGCTCACGCTGAGCTGGGCACGGGCGAGCTTCCATCGTGGCAATACGAGCAGCTTGTCGACGGCTCCACCCGCCTCGTCTCCATTCCCGCCGCCCACGCAGAACTGGGGTCGGTGACGGAAGTGTCCGAGATTGCCGAGCGTGTCCGCTCCCGTTCGCGCGCCTGGGTGCTTGTCGACGCGACGGCGTACGCCCCGTACCACCGCATCGATTTTGATAAGTGGGACGCTGACATCGTCGCCTTGGACATGGCGGCGCTGGGAGGGCCGCAGGTCGCGGCGCTCGTGTTGCGCGACGCGGCGATGCTCAAGCGTGTCGACTCACAGGTGCTGGGCATCGTCAGCGCCGGCGTGGCCCCCGGTCTTGCCGGAGGTGTCACCGCTGCTGTGGACCACTTGGCGGGTCTCGCGCCGGAGCTGCCCGGCCGGGGCACGCGCCGGGCACGCCTCGACCGTTCGATGGCTGAGATGTCGACTTACCTGGGTGGTCTACGCGATGACCTGTACACCTTCCTGGGTACGTGGCCGCACGTGCACATTCTCGGCAGCTCCGGGGAGGCGGCGGCGGATGCGACGACGGAACGCCTGCCGCGCCTGACCTTCGGTGTGCAGGGCGTGCCAGCGCCGACGGTGTATGAGCGGTTGTTCGACAACGGCATCGTGACCACCCTGACCCGGCCGACCCCGCTTTTGACGGATATGGGCCTGGAGGAAATCGGCGGCGGCGTGACCGTCGGCCTCGGGCCGTTCAATACCTACCAGGACATCGAGCAGGTCATGCGCGTCGTCGCGTCGCTGGCGTAGCTGGCTTCGGGCTAATCGACAACAAGGACGACCTTCCCGGTGGAGGTGCCGGAGTCGAGGTGATCGTGGGCTGCTGCGGCTTCGGCAAGCGGGAACGTCTTAGTCAGCTGGTGCTTGATCGAACCGTCCTCAATGAGCGGCCACACGTGCTCCTCGGTGGAGCGGCAAATATCTGCCTTCATCGCCCGCGGGCGAGCGCGCAGGGTCGTGGCGTGCACCGACAGGCGGCGCGGCATCATCCGGCCCAACGAGAGCTCGCCCTTCGGGCCACCCTGCACAGCGATGACGATGAGTTTGCCGTCGGTCGCCAGGGACTTGATGTTGTCTTCTAGGTAGGGCCCGCCGATGACATCGAGGATCACGTCGCAGGATCCCTTGAGCTCGTCGACGAAATCCTGCTCTTTGTAATTAATGAGGATGTCGGCGCCAAGCTCCTTGCAGTACTCGAGCTTTTCTGCCGAGCCCGCGGTGACCGCGACTTCCGCACCGAGTGCCTTGCACAGCTGGATGGCAAACGAGCCGATGCCGCCGGAACCGCCATGAATAAGGACGCGGTCGCCCTCGCCGACGCCGGCGAGCATGCCCAGGTTGGACCAGACGGTGGTGGCCACCTCAATGACAGCAGCGGTTTCGATCAGAGACAGTCCGTCCGGGATGCGCATGAGCTGGCCCTCCGGCACAGCGACGTACTCGGCGTAGCCGCCGCCGGCGAGCAGGCAGGCGACCTCGTCGCCGACCTTGCGGTCGGTGCCGCCTGCGTCGACGATCTCACCGGTGCATTCCAGGCCGATAATCTCGGACTCGCCCTTCGGCGGTGGGTAATTGCCCTCCGCCTGCACGAGGTCGGCGCGGTTGACGCCGGTCGCGTGAATTTTCACGAGGACTTCGCCTTCGCGGAGGACGGGGGTGGGGGCGTCGACAAGCTCGAGCGAACGCGGGTTCTCTGGGTCCGTGACGGTAATTGCTTTCATGGTGCCCCAGGGTAGTAAAGTTTTGTGGGCGCCCTGATCGGGTAGCAAGGAGACGTGGCAGAGCGGCCGAATGCACTGGTCTTGAAAACCAGCGAGGGTCACACCTCCAGGGGTTCAAATCCCCTCGTCTCCGCCAGAATTTTCGCTCAAAGACGAAAGGCGCCCCAGCGGGGGCGCCTTGTGTGGGGGAGTGGACGTTACTTAAGCGTCAGTCTTCACCTTGTCGCCGCCGATGGCGCGGAAGATGCCGCCGACGATCCAGGACGCGATCGCCATGACGATGGCACCGAAGAACGCGGACCAGAAGCCGTCAATCTGCAGGCCGTTACCGATGCTGTCGGAAATCCAGCCGGTCAGGGAGAACAGCAGGGTGTTGACGATCAGGGAGAACAAGCCCAGCGTGAGAACCTTCAGCGGGAAGCTGATCAGGTTCACCAGCGGGGAGATGAACGCGTTGACGAACATGAACACCAGGGCGACCCAGATGAACGCGCCGATGCCGCCGAAGATCTCTACGCCCGGGACGATAACGGTGACCAGCCACAGGGCCAGTGCTGTAACTACGAGGTCGACAATGAAACGCATGAACTTACCTTTTCTTTAGTGGTCTTGTTTTTACTGTTCGAAGAACTCGTGGATGATGTGGAACTGGCGCTCACCGGGGATCTCGGCGAACTCGCGCTGAGCTTTCCGTCGCGTCGGGCCGTCTTTCGCGACCACTACCTTCACCTGCTCCAATGCAATCGGCGAGGTTACCTCTACCGTAGCGTGTGCGTCGGGCTGGCCGTAAGAGAGCTGCTGCGGGTCGATGTTCCGCCCGGCCAGCGCATCTGCCACGCCGTCTAGGTCGCCGACAGGGACACCGAGGAGCACGGTGTCGTCGTTCAGCGCCATCGCGCGCGGGGCCAAGTAAAGAGTCGTCGCGTCGGGCGCGGGGGCCCACGCGATCCAGGCGGAAACGTTGTCGCGGGTGGGGGCAGAGCCGTCGCCGGTGGCGAAGCCGGAGTTCAAAGAGTAATTCAGCTGCATGAGCACCAGCGTACGGATTTTTGCCCGGGGCGGGGACTAAGCGGCGGGACCGGCTAGGTCACCGCGTCCCACGCGGAGAGGAACTCGTTGGCTTCCTCGCGGTCAGTCACCGTCACGCGGAGCCCCTCGGGGAAGGCGCGCACAAGCACACCGCGCCGGGCAAGATCAGCGGCGATGTCGGCTGGTTCGCGGTCGCACTTCTCGGCAGGAAGCCAGACAAAGTTGGCCTGGGAGCGGGCGGCGCCGATGCGGTCGGCGACCTCGTCACGGACCTCGATGGTGTCTTCGAGGCGGGCCAACAGCTCGTCGGAGTGGTGCAGCGAAGCGAGCGCCCCGGCTTGGGCGATGGCGGAGACTTGGAAGGGGACGCCGACTTTGTTCACGGCGTCGATCAGCTCGCGGTGCCCGAAGGCGTATCCGATGCGCACGCCCGCCAGACCGTACGCCTTGGAGAAGGTGCGCAAACACAGGACATTGTCGTGCTCCCGCCAAACGTCGCAGCCGTTGACGGCATCGGGGTCGCGGTTGAACTCGACGTACGCCTCATCGAGCGCCACGGTGACATGGTCCGGAACGCGGGCCATGAAGTCGTCGAACTCGGCGCGGGTCACCACTGCGCCCGACGGGTTGTTGGGGGAGCAGAGGTAGACCAGGGACGTTCGTTCGTCGATGGTGGACGCGATGGTGTGCAGGTCGAGGTGGCCGTCGTCAAGCAAAGGCACCGGTCGCGGCTCGGCCCCGGCGATGCGGCAGAAGATGGGGTACGCCTCGAAGCTGCGCCACGGGAAGACGATGTTGTTCTCGGGTGTGGACGTGGCCTGTGCGAGCTGCTGGCACAGCGCGGACGAACCGCAGCCAACGGCGATGTTGCCGGGATCGACGCTGAGGTGCTTGCCCAAAGCTGTGCGCAGCTGCGTCGTGCCCATGTCCGGGTAGCGGTTGCCGCTGATCGCGGCCTTGGCCATTGCCTCCGCAGCCGCCGGGAGAGGCTGGCCGGCAACCTCGTTCGAGGACAGCTTCAGCGCCTCCGGATCAGACGTGCCGGGGACGTAGGCGGGGATGGCGGCGAGGTCAGGGCGGATCATGCTCAAAGATTCTAGACAGGTGTTTTGGCCGACCGCACGAATGTGGGTAATGTAAGTCCAGGCCTGCTGAAGGCCGTTGGAGATGTGCCAGAGTGGCCGATTGGGGCTCCCTGCTAAGGAGTTGACCTTTCACGAGGTCCGCAGGTTCAAATCCTGTCATCTCCGCCACGCGCCCGTAGCTCAACGGATAGAGCATCTGACTACGGATCAGAAGGTTGGGGGTTCGAATCCCTCCGGGCGCACCATTTTTAGCTCCTACTCGGACTTCGCTGGCTGGGATATTCCGCTACCCTCAAGCTTCGGAATATCCCGAGGTGAAAGGACCAGCATGGCCACCGTTGAGCAGCACGATGCCCTGCTTGAGCTCGAGCGCATGATCGACTCGCACGACATCGACGGCGACCACGCCGAAAAGATCTCCGGCCTATTAGAAGAGGCCCAGCTCAACGACATCATCTGGCTGATTGAACGCTCGCCCGTCAAGCGCGGTGCCGTGCTGTTCCGCCTGCTGTCGCCCGAGCGCGCCGGCGCTGTCTTCGACGCGCTCGACCCCAACCACCAGGCCGACATGGTGCGCGCGCTTGGCGACGATGAAGTCGCCGCATTCTTCGAGGAGATGGGTGCGGAAGACCGCGTCATGCTTCTCGACGAGCTTCCCGCCCCGGTGGCCGACCGCCTCCTCAAAGAGCTCAACGAGCAGGACCAAGAGAACACGAATGTGGTCCTCGGCTACGAAAAGGGCTCGGTCGGCCGTGTGATGTCCCCGGAGATTCCGGAGATCTACGGGGACATGACCGCGCAAGAGGTCGCGAGCCTGCTGCGCGAAGAGGCCGAGGAGCTGGAGACCATCTACACCATCCCGGTGATGGATGAAGACCGGCAGCTGGTGGGCATTGTGAAGATGCGCGACTTGTTCCTCGCGGATGCCAATGACCTTGTGTCTGACCTAGTGCAGGATTCGCCGTGGGCGCAGGCGGAGGATGATGCAGAAGACACCGCCCGCTGGTTCCTCCCGCTGGCGCTGCTGGCCATCCCGGTGGTGGACAACAACAACCGCCTCGTGGGCATTTTCACCTTCGACGAAGCTCAGGCCGTGGTCGAGTCCGAGGACACCGAGGACAGCGCCCGCCAGGGTGGTTCGGAAGCGCTGAAGCGGCCGTACCTGTCCACGCCCGTGTTCACCCTGATGCGTTCGCGCATCGTGTGGCTGCTGGTGCTGGCGATCTCGGCGATTCTCACCGTGCAGGTCCTGGACGTGTTCGAGGGGAAGCTCGAGCAGGCCGTGGTGCTGTCCCTGTTCATCCCGCTGCTCACCGGCACCGGCGGAAACACCGGTAACCAGGCGGCGACGACCGTGACGCGCGCCCTTGCGCTTGGCGACGTCCACAAGTCCGACATCCTCAAAGTCATGTGGCGTGAAATCCGCGTCGGGTTCATGCTGGGGGCCGTTCTCGGCTCGATCGGTTTCGTGCTGGCCTCGTTGGTCTACGACTTGGACATCGGCATCATCATCGGGTCGACCTTGTTGGCCATCTGCACAATGTCGGCGACGGTGGGCGGCGCCATGCCGATCGTGGCGAAGACCGTCGGGGCGGATCCGGCGGTGTTTTCCAACCCGTTCATCTCCACATTCTGCGATGCGACGGGTCTGATCATCTACTTCCTCATCGCTACCTCGGTCCTGGGCCTGTGACCTGCTGATTTTGCCTGCTGTTCACCGTGGTGTACCGTTACATCTCGTTGCAAAAAGCACGCGCCCGTAGCTCAACGGATAGAGCATCTGACTACGGATCAGAAGGTTGGGGGTTCGAATCCCTCCGGGCGCACCAATAAAATGAGGGCCCTACCTGGTGTTTCAGGTAGGGCTCTTCGCTTTTGCCTACCCCTGCGCTGCAGCGAGCGCGGAGCTGCTAGGAACTCAAAAGACTAGCTCTCGAGATCCTTGACAATGTCGGGGTTCTCGCCCAGCCATGCCTCGATCGCTTCAGGCTCCTTGCCTTCGCCGTACTCGTTGACCACGGTGTCCTCGAGGGAGCCGTACTCGTCGTCGGAGAGCTTCAGGTCCTCGAGCCACTTGGCCACCTCGGGGTTGTCCTCGGCGAAGCCGCCGCGTGCGAGCCAGTGCAGGGACTCCGGCTCACCGAGTGCGCCCTTCGGGTCCTCCAGGTCCTTGACCGGGAACTTGGAGTTGGCCCAGAACGGGCGCCACAGGGTGACGACGATGTCCTTCTCGCCGTCCACCGCGGTCTGCAGCTCGGAGAGCATAGCTGGGGTGGAAGAGGTGGACAAGGAGTATCCGTCGGCATCCAGGCCGTACTCGGTGATGGCCTCCTCGGATGCCTTGGTCAGGCCGGCGCCAGGCTCGATGCCGACGACCTTGCCGCCGAAGTCGTCCGCCTTGCCCTTCAGGTCCTCAATGGAGTTGATGTCCTCCATGTACTCCGGCACAGCCCAGGTCAGCAGTGCATTGTCGTAGTAGGCGCCCAAGTCCTCGATGTCGTCGGAGTACTTGTCCATGTACTGCGCGTGGGTCTTCTCCGGCCATGCGGACGGGTACAGGTCGATATCGCCCTTGGCCAGGCCGGCGTAGAGGACGGCGGCGTCGGTGAGGGTCTCGTGCTCGACGGTGTAGCCGGCGGCCTCGAGCTTGTTCTCCAGCAGGTAAGCGGTGGACAGGCCGTCGGTCCAGGACGGCAGGTAGCCCAGGGTGATGGTGCCCTTGTCTCCGTCGCCCCCTTCGCTCGAAGCGGTGTCGCCAGAGTCGGAGCATGCCGTCAGCCCGAAGATGAGCGTGGCGGCAGACAGCGTAGCTAGCGTTTTACGGATGGTCATTGAAAGTAAGTCCCTTCTTCGACTGTGTAAGACAAAATCTCCGTGCCTCCCCCGTCCCCGCCAGAAAAGGCGGCGCCGCCTCACCCCGAGTGATTCAGCGGTGAAGCGGCGCGCGCATTTCTCCAGCAGATGTGGGGTTATTCCACCAATTATAGAGAATGATCCAATCTTCAGCCAAGGAAAATTACAGGTAGGGCGGAGTGCGCTAGTTTTTTCGATTCCGGATCTGGGTCAAAAGAGACGACTTATATGCATTCAAATCGCCCAGTGCGGCGGTGAGACGGTCGAGGTAGACCGCCAGGATGACCACGGCCAGACCTGCTTCGACACCCTGGGCGACATCCAGCGTGGAGATCGCGGCGGTGACTTCTTTGCCCAGACCGTCGGCGCCGACCATGCCGGCGATGACGGCCATGGAAAGCGAGAGCATGATGACCTGGTTGATTCCGGCCATGATCGTCGGCACTGCCAGCGGCAGCTGGATGCCGCGCAGAATCTGCCACGGGGTCGCGCCGTAGGAACGGCCGGCCTCGACGGTCTCCTCGTCCACCTGGCGGATGCCCAGCTCCGTCATGCGCACGCCCGGGGGCAGCGCGAAGATGATGGTGGAGAACACGCCCGGCACGACACCGATGGAGAAGAAGGTCACGGCCGGAATCAGATAGACGAATGCCGGCATGGTCTGCATGAAGTCCATGATCGGGCGGACGATCTTGCTCACCGTCTCCGACTTCGCCGCCCAGATGCCCAGCGGGATCGCCATGATTACCGCGGTCAGGGTGGACACGAGCACCAGCGACATTGTCTGCAGCATGGTCTCCCACTGCCGCATGCCCATCACCAGCAGGAAGCCGATCAAAGCGCCGAGGGCCAAGCGCCAGGAGCGGACGAACCAGGCGATGAGCACCAGGATGGCCAGCAGAATGAAGACCGGGATGGACAACAGTGCGTTGGAAAAGCCCTCGACGAGGAATGTCATGACGGCACTGAAGGCGTCGAAAAGCACTGTGGCGTTGTCTGTGAGCCAGTCGATGCCGTCGTTGACCCAGTCGCCGACGTTGATGCGGGGAATCAAAGTCTGGTCCATTACTCGTTCACCTCGTTGGTCGTGGTGTGTGCAGTGGTTGCAGCGCGGGCATCGGCATCGTCGGCGGCGGCCGCCGCGGCGGGATCGCTGCTCTCAGTGGATGCGGCGGACAGTAGCGTCACGCGTGGGACGACACCGCAGAATTTGCCGTCGTTGTCCGTGACCACGATCGGGGTCGGGGAGTCCGCGGCGAGCTGGAACAGCTCGTGAAGGGGGGTGTCTTTGTGGACGGTGTGAGTTGCCGGGCCGTCGTTAAGCGGAAGCGCGTTCTCGCTGTTGCGCACGGCGCGCGCGACAGCGTCTTCCCACACGATGCCGGCGGGCGTGCGGTCGCGGTTGAGAACGACGAGCCACGGGTTCTGCGTCTCGCGCAGGAGTTTCTGCGCGGCGAGCGGGCCGTGGGCTGCGCCGAGGGTCTCCTTCGGCTGCTCGGCGATGTTGTCGGCGGTGAGCACGCGCGCACGGTCGACGTCTTTGACGAAGTCGGCGACGAAGTTATTCGCCGGGTTCTGGAGGATTTCTTCGGCGGTGCCGATCTGCTCGATGCGGCCGGACCGCATCATCGCGATGCGGTCGCCGATGCGCATTGCTTCGTTGAGGTCGTGGGTGATGAACAAAATGGTCTTGTTCAGCTTGCCCTGCAGCTCGATGAGCTGGTCCTGCATGTCTTTGCGGATCAGCGGGTCGAGCGCGGAGAATGCCTCGTCCATGAGCAGGACATCGGTGTCCGCAGCGAGCGCGCGGGCGAGGCCGACGCGCTGCTGCATGCCGCCGGAGAGTTCGCCCGGCATGTAGTCGGCCCATCCGTCGAGGTCGACCATGCGCAGCGCCTCGTGCGCCTTCTCGTCGCGCTCGGCCTTCGGCACGCCCTTGATTTCTAGGCCGTAGGCTGCGTTCTGCAGCACGGTGCGGTGGGGGAGCAGCGCGAAATGCTGGAAGACCATGGAGATCTTGTCGCGGCGGAGGTCGCGCAGCTGGGATTCGGACATCTCCGTCAACGGGGTGCCGTCGATCTCTAGGGTGCCGCCGGAGGCGGGCAAGAGTCCGTTGACCATGCGGATGAGCGTGGACTTGCCGCAGCCGGACAGGCCCATGATGACGAAAATCTCGCCCGGCTCCACATCGAAAGAGGCGTCGATGACGGCGGCTGTGCTGCCCTTTTTCATTAGTTCTTCGCGGCTCACGCCGTTTTCAAGGGCGGCGATCGCGTTCTGCGGATCTTTGCCGAAGACTTTATAGAGTCCCCGAGCTGAAATCGTTGTCATGCATGCCTCCAGAAAAATTACACTGAAAATTCAGGTTCTTCAGGGATTTCATCTTTCCACATACTTCACCCAGTATCGAGCTCAGAGAGTGGAGATCACGACATGCCGCACGATGAAACAGGGGCATAGACGAGGGCACGCGTGGACTAGAAGACGTCGATGCGCCCGCCGAGCGACTCGGTTTGCCGCAGTGCTTTGACCCAGCCGTGCGCACCAAGCTGGATGCGCATGACGGGGCGGGAGGAGATTTTCACCGGGGACACGGATTCGGCGCGGGCGCCCTTGCGTGCGCCCATCCGGGTGGCGGCGCGGTAGCCGGCACCGGCGAGCTGCTCGATGGAGGGGCGGTCCGGGTCGGCGAGGGAGTCGCGGGCATCCTGCAGGAGGACCAAGATCTCGTCGATAGTTTTCACCACGGCATCGGCGTTGGTCTCGCACATCGCGCGCACGAGTCCGGGCTCGGTACCGGCGACGCGGGTCGCTCCGCGGAAGGACCCAGCCGCCAGCGACTGGGCGAGGGTGCCGCCACGGTCACCGACGATGGCCAGCGCCTCGGCGAGCACGTGGGGCAGGTGGGAGACCCGTGCGACAGCTTCGTCGTGGGCAGCCACAGACACCGGCACGGCTTCCGCGCCGCAGATGCGGGCGAGCTCGCAGACGTCGGCAAACAGCTCGATCCAGTCCGCCGGCACTCGGCGACCTGCGTTGTCGCACTCGACGGCGTAGTCGTAGGTGACGGCCCAGGCCGCGCGGGTGAACAAGCCTTCGCGTGAGGCGCCCCAGCCGGAATCTTCGGTGCCGGACATGGGGTGCCCGCCAACGTAGCGCAGCTGCATGCCACGCTCGCGGATCAGATCGTAAACGGACTTCTTCACGCTCACCACATCTGTCACCCCGCAGTTCGGGGCGTACAGGGCGATGCCGTCGAGCACATCTTCCACGGCATGCATCGGCACGGCGACAATGATCAAGGCGTTGTCGGAGGCGGCGCGGGACAGCACGCTGGAAAGGTCATCGTGGACGTCGAAACCCTCGCGGGAGGCGGCGCGTGCGCCGGAGCGGGAGTGGTTGTAGCCGTAGACATCTACGCCGGCGGCGGCCAGATCTCGCATGATGGATCCCCCGATGAGCCCTAGCCCGATCACGCAGGTAGGGGGGAGTTCGCGCTTGCTCAGATTGTGGCCGTTCACCCTGACAAGTGTTCCACAACGCGGGTAGTCTGACTAGGCATGGGTGCAGAGTTTGAGGATGGCTACGCGGTGACCGTGGCCATGCGTGGTGGCGAGTGGGTTGTCGCAGGGTTCGACGATGACTTCGAGCACCTGTCCACCGCTGTGAAGGCGGTCCGCAACCTGCGTAGCGAGGGCGCTGCTTTCGCATTGCTGAACGTCGAGGAGGAGTACCTCGTCATTGTGCGCCCCGGCCCGAGTGACGTGCGCGTGCTCATTTCGGACGCGACGATGGGCGTGGACGATGATTTCGCTGCGGAGATCCTCGACCAGGCAGGCATCGACATCCCGGACATCGATCCGGATGAGCTGGACAATGTCGACGGGTGGGCGGACGGCGACTTCGCCATTCTGGAAGACGTTGGTCTCTCCGAGCAGGTGCTCGCAGTGCTTATCGACGACACCTCCGCCGACCCCTCCACCATCATCGACTCCATTGCGGACGAACTCGGCTTTGCCGACGAACTGGACCGCGTGATTAGGCGGTGATCCCGCGGTGAGCCTGCGACAGGCACAGGCCGAGGAGCGGATGCGCCGCGCCATCGAAGTCGCCCGGACCACACCCATCGGCGACATTCCCGTCGGTGCTGTCCTCTACGGCCCGGACGGTGAAGAGATTGCCACCGGGACGAACCGGCGTGAAACGGATCGGGATCCGGTGGGGCACGCGGAGGTCGTCGTCACGCGAAAGGCGGCGCAGGCACTGGGAACCTGGCGATTGGATGGCTGCGAGCTCGTGGTCACGTTGGAACCGTGCACGATGTGTGCCGGCGCAATCCTGGGCGCGCGCGTGCAATCGCTGGTCTTCGGCGCGTACGAGCCGAAGACGGGAGCTGTCGGATCGCTTATCGACGTCTTGCGTGACCCGCCTCATCTCCACACCGTCGAAGTGCGCGGAGGCGTGCTGGAGACTGAAACCGCCTCACTGATGCGGGACTTCTTTGCGCGTGAAGTCCGTGGTCACACGGCCGATGGGCGAGCTTGAAGGCGATTGAAACGAAATCGTTACCCACGCCACAGCCGACTTTCTCTACCATGGGCGACGTAAGCGAAACTCACTTAGATAAAGGAGAAGATCATGGCTGATTTTGAAGGCAAGGCAGACCAGCTCAAGGGCGACGCTAAGGAAGCTTTCGGCAACGCTACCGACAACGACCAGCTGAAGAACGAGGGCAAGGCTGACCAGCTCGGCGGCGACATCAAGGAGAAGCTGTCCGACGCTGGTGACGCTGCTAAGGACAAGTTCAACGAGGTCGCTGGCAAGGTCCAGGACAAGCGCGACGAGGCTTAAGTAGCCCCTTAAGGCGAATTTGGTTCGCCGGTCACGTTGCCGTTAGTCTGTTCTGCGGTAGCGTGTCCGAGCGGCCGAAGGTACTCGCCTCGAAAGCGAGTGAGGGTAAAACCTCCGCGGGTTCAAATCCCGCCGCTACCGCCAAAAATTTTGAAGTTCGGAGTTTGGGTAATATTCAGTCGACAACAGGCTGAATCGCACCCAGGCTCCGAACTTTTTTGAAAGGTACATGTGGCGACGTTTCTTTACCGGCTCGGCAAATGGTCCTTCCTGAACAAATGGAAGGTCATCGTCGCGTGGCTGCTGTTGTTTGCCGCTGGTCTTGTTGGGGCGTTGACGCTAATGAAGCCGCTGACGAGCGACTTCGAAATCTCGGGCACGCCGTCGATTGACGCGCTGTACTCGCTGAACGAGAACTTTCCTGACCAGAGCGATCCGGTCCAAGCCCCGTCGGTCAACCTCGTTTTCGCCGCGCAGGAGGGTCAGCGCTTGGACGCCGCCCACAACATGGCGGCGATTGACGAGACCATCGCCTACATCGAGGACAACCTCGACGGGCTCACCGGCACAGACCGCTTCGGCAACCCGGTCACGGTCAACAAGGCCCAAACCGAACAGATCGTGTCCATGATGACGGACATGGGCATGCCGGAGGAGCGCGCCAAGGCCGACGCCCACAATGTGCGCTTGCTGTCCGACGACGGCCGCATCGGCTACACCACCTTCGAATTCGGCGCCGAAACGTCGATGCAGGTGAGCGCCGAAGAACGCGAAGTCGTCGCGGAGGCAATGGAGCTCGCCCGCGACAAGGGCCTCCAGGTGGAGGCAGGCGGGCCGGGCTACGGCGACCCGATCGAGATCAAGGCCACCTCGGAAATCGTCGGCATTGCGATCGCCTTCGTGGTCATGATTGTCACGTTCGGTTCGCTCATCGCGGCAGGCATGCCGGTGATCACCGCGGTGCTGGGCGTGGGGCTCGGCGTGTTCCTCATCCTCATGACCACGCACTGGGTCGATCTGAACGAGGTCACGCCGACGATGGCCATCATGATCGGCCTGGCTGTCGGTATTGATTACGCGCTGTTCATCCTGTCGCGTTACAAGACCGAGCGCAGTCGACTACCCGGCCCGGAAGCTGCGGGTTTGGCGGTGGGCACAGCCGGGTCATCAGTCGTCTTCGCCGGCACGACAGTGTTCACAGCACTCATTGCCCTGGTGCTGGCGCAGATCGAGTTCCTGTCCTGGATGGGCATTGCCGCCGCCGTCACTGTTGCGATCGCCGTGCTCGTGGCTATCACGCTGCTGCCCGCACTCATGGGCGCGCTGGGCGACAAGATGTTCGCCGCGAAGATTCCCGGTGTGGCCGGCAACCCCGGCCCCGGCGACCGGCCCGGCAAGAACCTGCAGGAAAGGTCCCTGGGCAGGTCGTGGGTGAACGCGATCAAGCGCGCACCTGCTCTGGTCATGGCCAGCGTCGTGCTCGTGCTGGGCACGCTCGCGGTGCCGGTGCTCGGGATGGAGATGTCGCTGCCGTCGGACTCCAACTCCAACCTGGACACCACGCAGCGTAAATCCGCCGACCTCATGGCGGAGGGCTTCGGTGAGGGCGTCAATGCGCCCTTCCTGTTGATCGTCGACGCTCACGACGTGAACGCCGACGCCCAGGCACTGCAGCCTTACGTCAACGTGCTGCCGGATGAGGAGGAGAATAAGGCGCAGCTGTCGACCTTCCTCTACGCGATGGAGCGCGCTGGATCCGTCAACGGCATCACCCACGCGCAGCTCATCGCGGTCAACGAGGACATGACCGCCGCGCAGATCTTGGCGACGCCCACCACCGGCCCGGATAATCCCTACACCGTGGATACCGCGCACGCGCTGCGCGAGGTCGACCGCGAGATCACCGACGCCACCGGCGCTGACATCGGCCTGACCGGGTTCACCGCCGTGCAGATGGACATCACCGAAGAGCTCGCCGACGCGATGCCGCTCTACCTGGGCATTGTCGTGGGTCTGGCGGTGATCCTGCTCGTGCTGGTGTTCCGGTCCCTCATGGTGCCGTTGGTCGCGGGGCTGGGCTTCCTGCTCTCCGTCGGCGCGGCGTTCGGCGTCACGGTCGCGTTCTTCCAGTACGGCCTGTTTGGGCTGGTGAACACGCCGGGTCCGATCCTGTCCTTCCTGCCCATCCTCCTCATCGGCGTCACGTTCGGCCTGGCGATGGACTACCAAGTCTTCCTGGTCACACGCATGAGGGAGGAGTACACCGGGGCGCGTTCGCACGGCGCGCGCGGCGATTCACAGGCGACGCTCGCCGCCGTCGAAAAGTCCACGGTGGAGGGCTTTGTGCGCGGTGCGCGCGTGGTCACGGCCGCCGCGATCATCATGATCGCCGTCTTCGTCGCCTTCATCGACCAGCCGCTGCCGTTCATCCAGATCTTCGGCTTCGCGCTCGGCGCCGCCGTGCTTTTCGACGCATTCTTCGTCCGCATGGCGCTTGTCCCCGCCACCATGTTCATCCTGGGTACGGCGACGTGGTGGATGCCGGGGTGGCTCGACCGCATCCTGCCCAACCTGGATGTTGAGGGTGAAGCACTGGAGAAGCAGTTCGAGGAACGAGGAGTCCACGCATGACAGAACAGAGCGTGGATCTGAGCTTCACCCTGGGCACGCGTCTCGACGGCGCGAACGGCCGCACCGGCGTCATCCATACTCCGCACGGCGACATCCGCACGCCCGCGTTCATTCCCGTGGCCACGAAAGCGACGGTGAAAACGCTCACCCCGGAGCAGGTGCGGGCGGCTGGCGCGCAGGCGATTCTGTCCAACGCATACCACCTGTACCTGCAGCCCGGATCCGACATTGTCGACGAGGCCGGGGGAGTGGCGGCGTTTGAGAACTGGCGCGGCCCGACATTCACCGACTCCGGCGGCTTCCAGGTGATGAGCCTGGGTGTCGGCTTCAAAAAGATCCTCGCGATGGACATCACCGACCTGACCGAGAGCGACATCCGCGCCGCGAACAAAGACCGCATGGCGCGTGTCGACGACGACGGCGTGGACTTCAAATCCGTCATCGACGGCTCCGCCCACCGTTTCACCCCGGAGAAGTCGATGCAGATCCAGCACCAGCTCGGTGCGGATATCATGTTCGCGTTCGATGAGCTGACAACGCTCGTCGATACGCGCGCTTACCAAGAGCACTCTGTTGAGCGCACGCGGCTGTGGGCGCAGCGGTGTTTGCGCGAACATGATCGGCTCACGCGGGAGCGCGAGGGCAAGCCTCTGCAGTCGTTGTGGGGAGTGGTGCAGGGCGCGAACTACGAGGACCTGCGGCGCCAAGCAGTACGTGGGCTGCTTGCCTTGGACGAGGAGGCACGCGCGGAAGGCCGGCGCGGATTCGGCGGCTTCGGCATCGGCGGCGCGCTGGAAAAGGAGATTCTAGGCACCATCACCAGCTGGGTCACCGACGAGCTTCCCGAGGACAAACCCCGCCACATGCTCGGCATCTCCGAACCCGACGACCTGTTCACCTGCATCGAGAACGGCGCCGACACCTTCGACTGCGTCGCGCCGACCCGCCTCGGCCGCCGGGGCGGCGTCTACACCCTCGACGGGCGAATGAACCTCATGGCCGCCCGCTTCAAACGCGACTTCACCGGCATTGACGAGGAGTTCGGCGGCTACGTCTCCGAGAACTATTCCCGCGCCTACATCCACCACCTGCTCAAGGCGAAGGAATTCCTCGCCGGAACGTTGTGCACCCTGCACAACCTCGAGTTCATGCTGCGCCTGGTGGACAACATCCGCGCCGCCATCGACGAGGGCCGGTTCTATGAGTACCGCGACGAATTCTTGGGGCGGTACTACGCGGGGCGCGGGTAAGCGGCTGCTACGCCGTCGTCGAGCTGACTTCTTCTTCCTTCCGGCGCACGGCAGCGATGGTCGGGTAGGTGATCGGCAGCAGGACGATCTCCATGATGGTCTTCCAGAAGAAACCGACGGCGACGTAGTTGATGAACGCGCCAGCGGAGTCGACGCCGATAACGCCGGCCGCGATGGAGCAGAACAGCAGCGTGTCAGCGAACTCACCGACGATGGTGGAACCGATCAGGCGGGCCCAGAGGTTGTCGGTGCCGAAGCGGTCCTTCATCTTCTGCAGGACCCACGCGTTGAGCAGCTGGCCGACAACGTAACCGGTCAGCGAGGCAACGACGATGCGCGGCAGCAGGCCGAGGACCGCCTCAAAGGTGTGCTGCATGTCGTAGAATTCAGCCGCCGGGAGCCAGAT
Source organism: Corynebacterium sp. CCUG 71335 (assembly GCF_024454075.1). Lineage (NCBI taxonomy): Bacteria > Bacillati > Actinomycetota > Actinomycetes > Mycobacteriales > Corynebacteriaceae > Corynebacterium > Corynebacterium sp. CCUG 71335. Next base: position 29,313 of record NZ_JAGPYY010000002.1, on the reverse strand, counting down.
TGCGATGTAGAACGACAGAATCGCCAGCACAGCCACACCGAAGCCGGTGAACACGGCACGGCGGGCCGTCTTGAAGCCGTACACCTCGGCGATGACGTCGCCGATCACGTATGAAATGGGGAAGAGGAAGAACGCGCCGTCAGTGATCAGCGGGCCGATCTGGACGCCCTTTTGCGCGGTGATGTTGGAGATCAGGAACACCGCGCAGAACACTGCGAGCAGGTAGGGGTACGGGGAACGCGATACGGGATGGCTCATGCGCAATATGATGGCACACATGAGCCCGTTCGACGCTCCCGCTGGCAGGTATGCCCCCAGCCCCAGCGGTGATTTGCACTTCGGCAACTTGCGCACGGCGGTGCTGGCGTGGCTGTTCCGGCGGTGATGCAGCGGAGCCCAGAGTTAGGGAATATCTTGATGGCCGACTGTACTTGAATTGCAGTCGGCGGAGCGGTTTGTCGCGTAAACAATGGTTAATGCTCAACACGAACTACGTCTGGGTTTTCCCGCTAAGACAGAGATGCGAAGCCGGGGTAATGTCTAAAAACACAGTTACAAGTTCGCCCGATACTGGCCCCGGGGAAGGACAGAATATGGCACGCACAACCGAATTCGATCACGACACACTTGCACACCTGCTCCAAGACAACAAGCTAAAGGTTCCCAACTTCCAGCGCCAATACGCATGGGATGATGAGAATGTCCGGGACTTTTGGGAGGACATTACCGCTGCATACGAGCGTGGTGACACTTACTTTCTAGGAACCGTCGTTCTTGCCGACATTACAGACCCGGAGAATCGAAAATCGATCGTTGACGGCCAACAGCGAATGGTAACAACGGCCCTCACCATGTACGCTATCAGTAGAACCCTGGCCAGACTAGGTAAAGATGCGGCTGCGCAGAAAATTTACACCGATTACATCGCCGACTTTGATCTTGAGGAAGAGGATCAAATCACGAAGTTAACGCTTGGCACCAAGGACCAAGAGATATATGGGCAAATTGTCAAGGGCGAAGACCTGGAGCAGCTGGAAAAAGAGCTCGCTGGAAAACGGGAAAAATCCAAGATTCTCACTGCCTTTCGGTTCCTTCAGGAGCGGGTCGACCACTTCGCTGACCAGAACGGTGGGTACTCAGCTGTTACGCAGTTAAGTAAATTCCTCCGGGAAGATGCCCAGGTTCTGCTTGCCGTCGCCACAGGGTTGGGTGAAGCCTACGTCATCTTCGAAACGCTAAATATTAGGGGTGCCGATCTCACCACAGCTGATCTTCTTAAGAATTTCTTTTTGAGCTCAGCCGGTGACAAGAGCGTTAACGAAGCACTTGAGCTCTGGACCGAGATTTCGAGCCGTTTCGACGATGGTGAGAAGCTAGTTTCCTTTATCAAGGCAGACTTCACCTCTAGGTGGGGAGCAGTGAAAGTGCGCGATCTTTATAAAGAGCTGCAAAACCAGCTCGGGAGAGACCCTAAGGCGGTGCTTGTATACCTTCGCGACCTGCGTAAATCACTCGATCTTCACCTAGCTCTATCTTCGCCTGAAGACCCGTTTTGGAGTTCGATTGCTACCGATGTTAGGGACGAGATTATTGCTAATCGCCGGTTCAGACTGGAAGTTCCGAACGCCATGTACTTGGCTGCGATGAGAAAATGGCGCCCGAAAGACTTTTGCGCTCTGATTAAAGCTGGGACGGCATGGTCCATTCGCGCCACGATAGTGGGCGCCATGGGTGGCGGAACTGCGGACAGAATCTTCGGTGACTTAGCGGCTGGGATTGCCGATGGTTCGTTGAAGAGCGTTGATGATGTTCGAAAGGAGATAGTTTCTCGCCACTTCTTGCCCTCTGACAACCAGTTCAAGCGTGCAGTCGTGGCGGTAGACGACGGGAACCTAAGTCGTGTTAAGTACCTGCTTGCCATGCTCGATAATGCTTACAGTACTGAACAGGGCATTCAGAACGAGGGTGCAGTGGGATGGGATGCGAAAGTGGTAAGCGTCGATCACATCGTTCCAAAAGATGAGACAATTGTTGTGGGGCCAAACGGAGAGAATCAGGTCCTTCAGGATGCGCATCGTTCGATCGCTAATCTGGCACTTCTCGAAAGATCTGTTAACAACCGTGCAGGCAACTCGTCGTTCGAAGATAAGAGGGATTTTTACGCCGAGTCCAAGTTTGAGCTCACTTCGAAGTTAGCCGATGAGAACATGTTCAGCGACGATGCGGTGGCAGAGCGTTCTGAGCTCTTCCAAGAGCTAGCCCCGTTAGCCTGGCCTGTTTGATTCATTCGTCGAAAACACGCGTGCAGGATAAGAGGTTTGCGGCCAACTAAGCGTATCTTCGGGAAGAATTAGGCAGAGCTAGTCGGAGGTTTGGACACGCTGCGCCTGACTATCCGCCTCGGCGCAGCGATACATTAGGGGCTGCTTAAAGCAGTCTCTTTTTGGTGGCATCTAGGCCGTGGCAGGAACCATCGGGCGCAATATCATGGCACACATGACCCCGTTCGACGCCCCCGCTGGCAGGTACGCCCCCAGCCCCAGTGGAGATCTGCACTTTGGAAACCTGCGCACGGCGGTGCTGGCGTGGTTGTTCGCGCGCCAGTCGGGCCGGCGGTTCCACATGCGGGTGGAGGACATTGATTCGGAGCGGTCGTCGGCTGAATCGGCGCGCCGCCAGCTCGAGGACCTTGCGGCGGTCGGCATCGAGTGGGACGAGCCGCTCATTTACCAATCGGATCGCTTCGAGGCGTACGAGGCCGCACTGGACAGGCTCACCGAAAAGGGCCTGGTCTACGAGTGCTATTGCACGCGCCGCGACATCCGCGAAGCAGCGTCTGCGCCCCACATTCAGCCCGGCATGTATCCCGGTACGTGCCGGGAGCTTGACGACGAGACCCGCGCCAAGAAACGCGACCTCCTCCAATCCGAAAACCGCCTGCCGGCCCTGCGCCTGAAGTCCCAGGCGGAGCAGTGGACGGTGCGGGACTTTTATCACGGCGAGTTCACCGGACCTGTCGACGATGTCATCCTGCGCCGCGGCGGCAACCTCAAGCAGGCGCAAGCGGGGGACTGGGCCTATAACCTCGCGGTGGTCGTGGACGACGGCGACCAGCGTGTCGACCAGGTGGTGCGCGGGGATGACCTGCTCGCCTCCGCCCCGGCGCAGGCCTACCTGGCGCACGAACTGGGATACGACGAGCCGGAATACGTGCACGTTCCATTAGTAGTGAATGCGGAAGGGCGCAGGCTTGCCAAACGCGACGGCGCCGTCACCCTTCGTGAGATGGTGGCCAATGGTGTGGATGTCGTGGCCGCGATCGCCGAGTCGCTGGGTTGCCCCGGTGCGGACATGGCCTCGTTGTTAATGAATTTCCGCCCAGAAGCGCTGTCGCGCGAGCCGTTCGTGTGGCGCGACTGAGAACAGCACCGAGACGAGCACGCTTGAATTTATCTGCCCTCTTTTCTACGAAGCACGAGCTGCAATTGTGAGAAGTATCCCCGAAGAATGCCAGAGCGTTCCGAGAGAACACAAAGTGGTCAATTAACCGGGATTAAGTCTAATTTTAAAGCTTCTTTACGCATGTAGTGAGGGGTATGACAGGTAATTGACATATTGCAAGGGGTGGGTTAGCTTCGACCACGATTATTACCCTCGGAGAAATCACAAAAGAGGTTTCCCTGTCTGAACGATACTGCTCGCTCGAAACTGGGGCCAGCCTATTTTGGGCACGGCTAGACACCGGAAACTAAAGGAGCTAGGAAGATGACCAAACGTTCACATACTCGTGTGCGGGGGTTCTTGTGCTCAATTTCGGCTGCCGGTGCCCTGCTTATTGGTAGTGTTGCGCCGGTTGCGGTCTCCCAAACCGCAACCGAGTCGGCCTCGGATGAAGCATCTGTTTCCGATGTGGGAGAAACTCCCTTGGATATGCCGGCCGACGGAATGGGTGATAACGGTGGCGGGACTGCGGCTGGGGGCGATGCGCCCGACGACCGAACGCCGAGTGCCGGAGAGCAAACCATTGATTTGTTGAACTCGGCACGCTTTGGTGATGTCATTCCGATCCCCAAGGGATCCAATGCCGCGGGGAATCTTCTGTACACGCTCACCGGTAAGGTGTCTTCCACCGAGATGGGCCAAGATGAGTACATCAGACTCGTCCGCCAAGATCCCGGGGCCCCGGCAAAGGTGGAAGAAGCTCGCCTTAACTCGGATGAAGTCGAGGTATCAGAGGGAGTTGATGACCAAAATAGGCAGATCATTAGCCTTCAACGTCCAGCTCACGTAACCGACTCTAACGTGGTTGAAGTGGACGTCGAAGTAGAACCAGACAGCGCCCCCACCGCGCAGTCCTGGCGGCTGGAAACGTCCGATGAGGCACTCGACAGCGAGCTTTCCATTTCCCCGCAGCTTTTCCGTAGCCAACAGGACCCAGCGCTTGGGGATCCGCAAGCGGATATATGGAAGATTCAGGAGTACAAGGGCGGTGGGGACAACTTCTCCCTCGGCAAAAATCCGACCTTCCAGCTGACAGAAATCGTGCCAGAAGAAGATGACGGCAAAGTGGCGACTATTCGTTTCACGTTCCAAGTCGACGGCATGGACCCCCAGGGCGGGCCGTTCAACGAGCTTCGATTCAACCCTCGCGGTTGGTTCATTCTCGAGCAGGGGGCCAAGCTCGAGGGGTTAGAGTATCTGTGGCTCAACGACAGTGAGGACACGAACCCGGAGAATTCGCTGACGGAGCAAAAAAGGGTGCTCAAGAATTTGGTCGAGCACTCAGTGGACGAAAGGGGAGCGGGCGCGCCTTTCGATGTTTGGTCTTCCACTCACTTCCGAATACCCGATAGACGGCCGCAGATTAAGGATGGCGACACCCTCACAGTTCGTTACAGACTCACACGTGGAAAGTATGAGGTCGAGCCGGACTCTGGGCTCTCCGGAACGCCGACAGAAAACACCTACTGGGTGAATACTGCGTCCCAGTTCACTAGGTACGACATTTCGCCGGATTTGGGCACCGTGAGGATTGGCCGCCAGTTTCCCGCCATGGAAGGATACGGTGACATTGCGGTAACAAGGGACGGTAAGTACCTTTATGCCGTCAAGTTTGTGGGTGGGTCGGGGAACTTTAACGAGTTCTTCATTGATCAATATGACGCTCGCACGGGTGCTCACGTTGGTCGAGGTTCGTTCGATCTAGGAACATTAGCGGCCGGAGGATTGATTACAGATGGTGGTCAGCTGAATGCTTTGACTTTTGATTACGACGGAAATCTGATTTTCGCCACGCCAAAGGAGACTAACCCTGGGGCTAATAAAAGCCCCATTTGGAAGCTCGATCCCTCTTGCGTAAAGGATCCGGCTTTGAAATCCGTGTGCAACCTTGGGACAGACGTCGTAGAGATGGACCTGAGGTGGCCTAAGGGCTTGACGTCCGCAGGTGACTTCTTTGTGGGTGCTGATGGAAGCCTGTACGGTGCAGGAACTACCAACTCAGGGCACTCTCGATCTAATTCCCCGATTGTCCGTTGGGCGGCCGAGGTGCCCGGCGAGCCGAGGGAAGGGCGCAAGCGAGAGGGGGAAATCGTAGGAAACCTTCCTCGTCCAACTTATGGCATGGGTCGCTTTGGCGAGTACATTCTCTCGACGCAAACGGACGGAACTCACGATAGCGTTGCCAACTCCGGTCTTGTTTGGTCTCACTTTGTCCCAGATGGACAGGGTGGCTACGTCCTCGAGGGTGATGAACTAAAAGCGACGGTTGAAAGTACTCCGTACGGAATATTTAAACCGAACCAATCCCTGTGGGGAGCCACCTCCATTTATGATTCGGGCCCGTTTAATGAATTGATTCTACGGATCGAAAAAGAGGTCAAGGGCGAACGCGTCAAACCCGATGACCAATTTGAACTAGGTGCCTTTCGGGAGTCATTGACAGGAAAGCGTTCCTATTTGGTGTCCCCCGCGACGGCATCAACGCCTGAGACCGGGCTGCAGGACCAGGTTGCTTTTAGCTATGTCAAACGTGGTGAAACGTACGGGATCTTTGAGGGATTCCGCGATGGAGAGGGCGAGAAGCTGGCCAAGGATCACACTGAGCAGTACTCCTCCTCCCTCATATGTGTTGAAGGCGATACGTGGTCCGCGAACGGAACAGTGGTTCCGACGGAAGCACTGTCGGACCTGACTGACAGATCCGACCTCGAGAGCAGGTTGACGATTCCTTCAAACCCCGGCCTGCAGGCCGTGACGTGTAGGTTCAGCAACTCTGCTGGGGCAGAGAAAACCTCGTTGGCGCTGTTCAAGATGGCCGATAATGACGGACGCGACAACTTGGAGCTGCTCGATGGAGCTAAGTTCGCGCTTCATGAAAAGGACGAGAATGCTGCCGATGGACTGGGCGCGAAGGTTTCAGACATCGTCCCCAACCCGGCGAGCGGCTACTCGGTCAACGACCTGGAGTTCGACAAACCGTACCTTTTGGTAGAGACGCAAGCGCCCCCAGGCTACCTTCGACTTGCGCAACCGATTGAGTTCATGATCACCCGCGGGCAGGATGGTCGCTCCCAACTCCAGCTATTGAGTCAACCGACGAGCGTCGGGGTGGCGCTTCCCCCAGATGATCCGAAAGCTCAAAAGGTCCGAGATGCGGGTGGCGTGGATGGTGTTGCTCTGACAGTTGTCAATGTTGAGCAGCCACAACTACCGAAAACTGGAGGTCCTGGTGTGCATCGTCTAAGCGCATTTGGGCTGTTGTTGCTGGCTTTGGGTAGTTTGTCCCTGATTAATGGCTCTCAGGGTGCCAGGAGACGGCTCCCTGTTTAGCGCGTTCGCGCAAGCCGTGAGTTTGGAGCGAGTGACCTGGTAGAACCCCAATTATGGGGCCCGCCCCACGGTGCCAGATCTCCATACAGTGGGGCGCATGCTTTTCGATGCTGATCTGTCCAACGTCCGTGTCAATGACCCCTGGAAGCGCTACGACCTGTCCACCCTGAACCGGCTCCACGACGCCGAGGCCGCTGTCGTGGGTGACACCCTCGGCCACCTGACCACCATGGCGGGCCGGATCCACCGCGTTACCGGCGAAGGCAGCGCCATCGGCAACGCATTCCCGATCAACTGCACCCCGGGCGACAACCTCGGCGTATGGCGCGCGCTTGACGACGCGCAACCCGGCGACATCTTCGTCATCAACGCCCGCGGAGCTGACGGCTCGGCCATCGTCGGCGGCCAGATTGGCCGCATGATGGTGGAAGCGGGCGTCCTCGGCTGCGTCGTCGACGGTCCGGTCCGCGACGTGAATGACTTGGAAGAGTACGGCCTGCAGGTGTTCGCCACCGGCACGACACCGATGGGGCCGACGCGCTTCGGCCCGGCAGAGGTCGGCTACCCGGTGGCCTGCGCCGGCACGGTGGTCAAGGGCGGTGACCTCATCATTGCCGACAACGACGGTGTCACGGTCGTCCCCGCCGGTCGCATCCAGGAAGTCCTCGACAACATCGCCGATTCTGAAAAGAAGGAGAAGGACTTCTTCCGCAAGATTAGCGAGGAATGGGTGCCCGCCAAGAAGCGCGGCGACGTCGGCCAGGAGAACCCGGGCACTGTCACTCCTGAGACGGAAGACGAAGTCGATGAGGAGCGCTAAACCCTTAGGGGTGCAGGACTAGCGTTCACGCAAGCGGGTCAATACGTGAATCTGCAGCAGGACCGGGTAGAGGTGAAGGACAACTCCAGTCAGCAGAAGGACTATGCAGGCCACCCATCCTCCGGTCGCACCAGCCCAGATTGCGGTGGCGGCATGAAGCATAAATCCCCACCCGTGGCCAGCAGCCGCCGATCTCATGTGCTGTGGGTCAAAGCGGCCACCCTCCCCGGCTGTGCTGCCCTCCCGCATAGCGAAGATGAGCTTGTTCCACCCGACCCATGACAGGAAAGAATTGAACAGGGACACTCCCCATCGGCGAGAGGTTTCACGGGACAAGGACAAGCGATCCCACAGGGAGCACGGGACATAGTGCTCAAGAGAATTGCCGACGAATGGAGCACATCCGAATGCGATGAAGATCACTATGAGGACAAAGATCGCAGAGTGGGCGCTCGTCGCGTCCGCAACAATCTCAAGGCCCCCGACGGCAACCACCGTTATGACTACGGCGATCACGCCAACGCCGCCTGCGCACTGATGGACATAGGTTGTCAGTTTAAAGCTGGGGGCAGCGGGGGCGTCGATAAGCAAAATGCCCTGGCCTGAACAGTGCAGACAGGGAATTTCGTGTGGCGGAGGATGTGGGATTTGAACCCACGAGGGTCGTGAAACCCGCACGCGTTCCAGGCGTGTGACATAGGCCGCTAGTCGAATCCTCCAGCGACGTTGCTCTGCTCACCGCAAGGCGGTGAACAGCGTCGAGCAACCACTTTAACCGATTGGGGACGGTGTACAAAATCCCCGGGCGGAACCGGGTTGGGCGCAGGTAGGCGTGCTTTTTGAATCGCCTTGCCCGAGACGATAAGCTGGTGCGCAGGATCTCACGCGGTGCTTATCTTGTGAACTCCCCCAGGGCGGGAACGCAGCAAGGGTCAGCGAGCTCTGGCAGGTGCGTGAGGTCCCTTTATTTTGCGCGTACACGCTCGGGGGCGGTGTCCGTCCGCTGATCGCGGGTACGCTGGACGTGGCAAATTAAACTTACCCATTTCCCGTTTAGCCGAACGCAAAGGACGTGATCGCCAATGTCCCTTCTGGATCTTGATCAGGCAGCCCGCGACGAGCTCGCGCAGCAGGTGCGTGGCGAGTACGAGGCGCTCAAAGCGCGCAACCTGAACTTGGACTTGACCCGCGGTAAGCCGTCGTCGGAGCAGCTCGACTTTTCCAACGAACTGCTGGAGCTGCCGGGGCGCGAGAACTACACGGACTCCTCGGGCACGGACGTGCGCAACTACGGCAACCTGAAGGGGATTGCGGACATCCGCGAGATCTGGGGCGAGCTCATCGGGGTCAACCCGGAGAACCTGTACGCTGGTGATTCGTCGTCGCTGAACATCATGTTCGACCTGATTTCTTGGTCCTACACCTTCGGCAACAATGACTCGGAGCGTCCGTGGCGTGAAGAGGAGACAGTGAAGTGGATCTGCCCGGTGCCCGGCTATGACCGCCACTTCGCCATCACGGAAAAGTTCGGCTTCGAGATGGTCAACGTGCCGATGCTGGAGGATGGCCCGGACGCGGACGCCATCGCTGAGCTGGCTAAAGACCCTGCCGTGAAGGGTGTGTGGGTCGTGCCGATGTACTCCAACCCGACGGGTGCGACTGTCTCGGAGGAGGTCGCGCGCAAGCTTGCCACGATGGAGACGGCCGCGCCGGACTTCCGCGTCGTGTGGGACAACGCGTACGCCGTGCACACGTTCAAAGATGATTTCCCGCCGATCATCGACGTTTTGTCCATTGCCGCGGAAGCCGGCAACCCGAACCGCTTCTGGGTGATGAGCTCGACCTCCAAGATCACCCACGCCGGTGCCGGTGTCGCGTTCTTCGCGTCGTCGACGGAGAACCTGGACTGGTACGCCTCCATCGCAGGGATCCGCGGGATCGGCCCGAACAAGATCAACCAGTTGGCCCACGCGAAATTCTTCGGCGATGTTGACGGCGTTCGCGACGTGATGCGCAAGCACGCGCAGTCGCTGGCCCCGAAGTTCGAGGCCGTGCTGGAGATCCTCCAGAACCGCCTCGGAGAGTACAACGTGGCGCGCTGGACGGAGCCGGAGGGCGGTTACTTCATCTCCCTCGACGTCGTCGACGGCACCGCCACCCGCGTCTGGGAGCTGGCCAAGGAAGCCGGTATCAGCCTGACCAAGGCGGGTTCCGCTTTCCCGCACGGCAAGGACGACAATGACCGCCACATCCGCCTGGCGCCGTCGTTGCCTCCGCTGGATGAGGTCCGTACCGCCATGGACGGCGTGGCCACCTGCGTCCTGCTCGCCGCTTTGGAGAAGCTCGAGCGCTAGTGGCACCTGAAGAGACGATTGAGTGGCTGACGAATGTTGTCGGCCCGATTGAGGTGCGCGAACTCGCCGGATTCCCGATCGCGGTAGCACAGACAATGCCGCTGGCCGCCACGGTGGGTTTCAGCGCGGAGGACACGGGCCTGACCCTCGACGCCGACGGGGTCACGTCCGTGCGGTGCGAGCTGGTGTGCGGGGGAGGAAGCGCAGAGCAGCGCGCGATGGCGCTCGCGGGGACGTGGAACACGCTACGTGACGCCGCGATTCCCGCACAGCCTGGGGAACTGTTGCCGCAGCTTATCGACGACCCCGACCTCACCGTCCACCACGGCCTCCTGCGCGAACCCCAGCTGTTTGACCAGGGGACGCCGACTTTCACGGAACAGGGGCAGATGACTCTGCTGCTGGAACTGGTGCTGCTCACCGACGATGAGTACGAGATCGTCTCCGAGCAGGGCCCCGACGTGCTGGAGCGCCGCCTGCGCCGCCGCCGGACCGATCTTGCAGACTGGGGCCGGGACTAGCTCGCGACTAGCTCACGCCGCGTTCGGACAGGTACATCAAAATGGCGCGCACGCGCCGGTTCTCCGTGTCGGGGTGCAAGCCCAGCTTGGCGAAGATCGACGAGACATGCTTCGCCACCGCAGCACCGGAGAGGTAAAGCTTGCCGGCGATCTCCGCGTTGGACAGGCCTTCCGCCATGAGCTCGAGAACTTCACGCTCCCGTGGGGTGAGGGTAGTCAGCCACCGCGAGCTCGCGGCCATGAGCGCGCCGGCGACGTCCGGGTCGATCACGACTCCTCCTGCGGCGACAGTCTCACAGGCGGCAACGAAGTCCTTGACCTCGGCCACACGGTCTTTGAGCAGGTAACCGGTTCCACCGCCACCGCCGGCGAAGAGCTCGCGGGCGTACGTCGCGGCAACATACTGCGACAGCACCAGCACGTTGACGGCTCCGAAGGTTTCGCGGAGGGTGAGGGCGGCGCGCAGGCCGTCGTCACGCATGTCCGGCGGCATCCGCACGTCTGTGATCACGAGGTCAGGGCGCTGCTCATCCACGACCCCTGCCAGCGACGGCGCATCGCTGACCTGCCCGACCACCTCGTGCCCGCGCCGGGTGAGCAGCCCGGCGACACCTTCGCGCAGCAGCGCAGAGTCATCCGCGATCACGATCCGCATTGCGCCACCCCGCTTTCACCACGGAAGAGGAGCAGCGGGATCCGCGCGATGACGGTCGTGGGTCCGCCGCTCGGCGAGTTGAGCTCGACGGATCCGCCGAAAGCTGCGATCCGTTCCCGCATCCCGTCCAGCCCGCCGCCAGGGCGGAAATGGGCGCCACCGTCGCCGCTGTCGGTGACTGCGACGTTGAGGGTGCGGTCGCTGGTGATCAGCACGTCCACAGCTGCGCCGGGCGCGTACTTCGCCGCGTTGGTCAGTGCCTCGGCGGTGAAGAAGTAGGCGGCGGCGAGGACGGAGGCGTCGATACGCGGAAGGGCATGCGGGGCGCGCACAGTGACGTGCGGGCCGTATTGGGCAGCCGCCGTTTCGATCGCCGCGACCAGACCGCGGTCGGTCAGTTCGCGGGGGTGAATTCCGTGGACAGTGCGCCGCAGTGCTTGCAGGCCTTCGGTGAGGTCGCGTGCGGCGTCGTCAAGCAGCGGCGAGTCCAGCTCAAGCCGTGCCTCCCCGAGCTTCATGGCGGCAGCGACGAAGTACTGCTGCGCCCCGTCGTGCAGGTCGCGTTCGATGCGCAGCCGCTCGATTTCGTACGCCTCCGCGATTCTGCGCCGTGACACCGTGAGTTGGTGGATCGCCGCGGCGGAGGCCGTTTCGTGGTTCTGTTTGCGCCACATGTGTCACACAGTAGCGGGGTAGTGCTGGCACTACCCTTATTCGGGAGTCCGCACCATGGTCTGTGCGCAGAGCCGAAGGTGGAATGGAAAGCATGCTTGAACTACGCGACATCACGAAATCATTCACCCAACAACGGGTTCTAGAAGGCATCAGCCTCACCGTCGAGGCCGGCCAGTCGGTGGCTATCATGGGACCGTCCGGCTCGGGCAAGTCGACCCTGCTGCACTGCATGTCGGGGGTGCTTGTGCCGGATACCGGCGAGATCCTCTTCAACGGGCGCAATATCGCATCGCTTAACGACGCCGAGCGTTCCGAACTCCGCCTCGACCACTTCGGCTTCATCTTCCAGGACGGGCAACTCCTCCCCGAGCTGACCGCGAAGGAGAATGTGGCGCTGCCGCAGATTCTGCGCGGCACACCCCAGAAGGACGCGCACGCCGCGGCAGCCGACATTCTCGGCAGGCTGGGCATGGGTGACTTTGTGGACCGTTTTCCCGGCCAGCTCTCCGGCGGCCAGGCGCAGCGCGTCGCCATCGCCCGCGCTTTCGGCGGTCCGCCGCTGGTCGTCTTCGCCGATGAGCCGACCGCCGCGCTGGACCAAGCAACCGGGCACGAGGTCATGCAGCAGATCACCGCGATCACGCGCAAAGCCGGGGTGACGTTGGTACTGGTCACCCACGACCCGAACATCGCCGCATGGTGCGACCGGCGGATTGAAATCCGCGACGGCTTGATCCACTCGGAGGCGGCGGCATGAGCGCAACGACCTTGATGAAAGCTGCACGGTCCCAGTCGCGCGACGCCCGGGCGCAGCGCAACAGCGGCGAGCGCTGGGTAGGGGCTTTGTCCCTGGCGGCGTTCACCCTGTCCACGTGGATGCTGTTGACCCTTGCCGGCGGCACATGGATGTTCTTTGAGCGGCACCGCAACCCCCACGCGGAGATTGCTGCAGGTGCTGAAGAGTTTGGAACGCCGTTCTCTTCGAGCTACGTGTTTCTCGCCCTGTTCGCCGGCATTCTCTTGCTGCCTACGTTGCTAGGCCTGCTCACCCAGGCCGCGCGCACGAACCTGGGCGGGCGGGAAGAACAGTTGGCCGCGCTGCGTCTCATCGGCGCAACTGCGCGCCAGGTGCGCGGCATGATGACCCTCGACGCGCTGCGGCAGGCGGCCGTCGGATTGGTGCTCGGCACGGCACTCTACCTAGCCACGGTGCCTGCGTGGTCGCTGCTGACCCTGCAGAAAAAGCGCATCGGCACGTGGGAAATGTTCACGTGGTGGCTCGTGCCTGCAGTATGGCTACTGGTGCTGGTTCTCGCCGCTGGTTCCGTCTGGCTGGCGCTGCGCCGGGTGGCCATCACCCCGCTCGGCGTGGCCCGGAAAGTCCCGCCCAAGGGCCAAAGCGTCGTTGTTCTCGTCCTGTCGGTGATTGCGGCTATTGCGCTCTACCGTGTGCTCTCCAGGCTCTCTATTACACCAGGTTCGGATGCGCTCGAATTCGCCATGGTGCTTATGATTGTCGGCTTCATTCTGGTGATCAACGGGGTCATCGCGGTAGGGATGATTCAGCTCATCTCGCGTCTGAGCTACGGAATGCCCGGTGCCGCGAACTACGTGGCCACCAGAAGAGTTGGCCGCGGGGTGCGCACCACGTGGAAGCGGGTGACAGCGTTGTTCTTCGTGTCTCTCATCGCCGGTGTCGGCAGCTGGGCCGCATCGGTCCCGGTGTTAGAAGTCGATCCGGCCACTGCGATGATGACCACGGATATCAGTACAGGCCTGGCGATCACGGCGGTCTTCGGTGCCGTGTTGCTGGCCGCCTCGACCCTGCTCACCCAGTCGCTGTCCGTTGTTGAGCAGAAGCAACTGACCCAGGCGCTTTATTTCATCGGTGCACCGACGAGCTTCCACACCCGCACCGCAGTGCGCGAAGTCGGCGTGCCCATGCTTCTCGCGATGGTGATGGGGTTCTGCATGGGCGCACTCATGGGGTCGATCGTCGTCGTGGTCTACGCGGACGTCGCCAAGCGCCTGGCTCTGTTCGCCGTGTTGATTCTGCTGGCGTTCATCGGTTGCGTCGGGGCAGTGGCGGCAACCGGGCCGCTGCGCACCAAGGTTCTCGCGGAGACGGGCCGGCTGAACGACTAACGGCCGAGGTCGGCCCTAGTGTCCGGGGCGAATAGTAGGGTTAGTTCCGTGGCTCTCTACAGGAAGTACCGCCCGGGCTCGTTCGCCGAGATGATCGGGCAGGACCAGGTGACCCGCCCGCTGTCGACCGCGCTGGACAACGGGCGGATTAATCACGCCTACTTGTTCTCGGGGCCGAGGGGTACGGGCAAGACGTCGTCGGCACGCATTTTGGCCCGCTCGCTGAACTGCGTCGAAGGGCCGACGTCGACACCGTGCGGAGTGTGCGCCTCGTGCGTGTCGCTCGCGCCGGGTGGGCCGGGCAACCTCGATGTGACGGAGCTGGATGCCGCATCGCACCGCGGCGTGGAGGACATGCGTGCGCTGCGTGAGAGCGCCATGTTCGCGCCGGCGGAGTCGCGCTACCGCGTCTTCATCGTCGATGAGGCGCACATGATCACCCGCGAGGGCGCGAACGCCCTGCTCAAGGTGGTGGAGGAGCCGCCGGAGCATCTCGTATTCATCTTCGCCACGACGGAGCCGGAGAACATCATCGGCACGATCCGTTCGCGCACGCACCACTATCCATTCCGCCTGCTCACGCCGAACGCGATGCGCTCGTTGCTCGAGCGCACAGTCGGGGCCGAGGGCGTGACTGTCTCCGACGATGTGTATCCGCTGGTCATCCGTGCCGGCGGCGGTTCCCCGCGTGACACGCTGTCCATTCTGGATCAGCTGCTCGCGGGCGCAGGCCCCGAGGGGTTGACGTACGATCTCGCGTTGCCGTTGCTGGGGGTCACGGATCTTTCGCTTATCGACGCGACTGTCGACGCCCTCGCCGAGCGCACCCCCTCAGCACTTTTCCAAACGGTGGATGACGTCATTGAAGCCGGCCACGAACCTCGCCGCTTCGCCATCGACCTGCTCGATCGGTTGCGCGACCTGATGATCCTGCGGGAAGTGCCCGACGCCTTCGACCAGGGGCTTGTCGACGCACCGACGGACCGCGCCCAGATCCTCGCCGCCGAAGCGGACTCTTTCACCGGCACCCAGCTGGCGCACCTGGCCACAGAGGTCAACGAGCGACTCGGGATGCTGCGCGGCGCGACCTCCCCGCGCCTGCTGCTGGAAATCATGATGGCGCACCTGCTTGGCGTGTCCGCCGGCACCCAGGCCCCAGCTGCTATCGCTGGTCTGGAAGAGATTCGCGACGCCTCCGCTGAAGCTGTCGGCATGGGCGACCAGCCGCGCGGTGCCGCCGCCGCGCTTGCGGCCGCTGCCGCGGTGCAGGCCACAGCCGACGTAGTGTCGCAATCCACGCCGGCGCCGCGGGAAGCGCCCAAAGCGCAGCCTGCACAACCCCAGCAGAGCCAACAGTCGCGTCCGGCACAGCCAGCCCCGGAAACTGCCCAGCCGGCCCCGTCCGCTCAGCCATCGGCGCCGGAGCCGCAGGAACAGACTGCGCAGCCCGCTCAGCCGGAGCCGGAGCAGCCCGCTCATCCGGAACCGGGGCAACCGGAGCGCGAGCCTTCCCGGCCCGAGCCTCAGGAGCATGCTGAACCGCGAGAGCGTGCCGAACCGGAGCCGACGGAACCGGTTTCGGAGGCAACGTCGGACGGTAGTCACGCTGGCGCCAGCGATGACCTTATGGACCGCATTCACCGCGAATGGATCACGCTGCGCCAGTTCGTGGGCGAGCGCAACAAGGTCGCGGAGATCATGCTGACCGAGGCCAAGCCGTTGGGCATGGAAAACGGCACCCTCATTGTCGGCCACAACACCGGTGCTTTGGCCAACGCCATCAATTCCGAGCACAACAACGTCGACATCGTTGCTGCGTTCGCCGAGAAACTCGGCACTGAAGTTGCCGTGCGCTGTGTGGTGGGTACGGACCCAAAAGCCGCGGGCTTTGAGCCCCAACCCCCACCGAAACGCAACGAGTGGAACCCGACCCCGCCACCAAATCCAACGCCGAGCCAGCCGGCGGTGCCTCAGCCAGAGGCGAGCCAGGAGCAGGAGAAGAACCCCGACGAAGTCCGCGCAGAGAATCCGACAGATACGGCTGACGGTTCCGCCGCTCAGGACAACCCGTCGGTGACTCCGGAACTCGCTCCCGCGCCTGTGGAAGACGACGAGAGCCAGCCCGACACCGAGTCTGACGAGACGGATGCGGTGCCGGACGGCTCGGAGGAGACGTCGGCACTTGCAACGGAGTACGCGGCGACTCAAGAGGGCCCGGCCCAGAGTGCACTCACCCAAGAACTCACCGGGGCAGCAGCTGCAGCGGCTGCGGCAGCTGCCGCGGTAGGTGGTCGATCCCGTAACCGCGACTTCCAGGGCTTCAGCGATGGCACCCCGTTGCCTCCTGAGCCTGCCGACGATTTCCCCGACGCGCCCGATGAGGAACCCGCCGCCTACTCGCGCGAGGACGAAGAGCGCGACATGGTCGATCAGTCCCAGGAGGCTGGAGAGCTCGATCGCCGCAACCCGACGGAAATGGCGATGGAGTTGCTTGCCGACGAGCTCGGCGCCCGTCCCCTGTAAGCCCCTTGGCGCTTCTCGCTACACTGGTGGGAAACGAAATCAAAGGAAAGGCCAACAATCATGACTCAGCCCGATCAGCCCGGTATGCCCGATATGCAGGAACTCATCCGCCAGGCGGCTGAGGTTCAGGCGCAGATGCAGCGCGCGCAGGAGGAAATCCTCGCGACTAACGTGCAGGGCACCGCTGGTGGTGGCCTGGTGACCATCACGATGACCGGTGGTGCAGACATCACCGACCTGAAGATCGACCCGGAGGCTGTTGATCCCGAAGATGTGGAGACGCTCCAGGACCTGATCCTCGCCGCATACCGCGATGCGCACACCAAGGCTGGCCAACTCGCCCAAGAGAAGCTCGGCCCGCTGACCCAGCCGGGCGCGGGCGAGGGTAACGACTTCACCCAGATGTTCGGCGGCTAGTAGCCGACGGCCGACACAGGTCGGCACTATCAAACAGGGCCTTTTGGGGGCCCTGTTTGCGTTTCGGGGTGGTGTTGGCGACCTCCGGGGTCCTCGGTGGCAACCGGCCGGTGGGTGAGTGACTAGTATTGCAACGGTGTTTGAAGGCCCGCTGCAAGATCTGATCGATGAATTTTCCCGCCTGCCCGGTGTCGGACCGAAATCGGCGCAACGGATTGCGTTCCACCTGCTCAAGACCGATCCGGAGGACATTGACCGGCTCCGCGCAGCGTTGGGGGCAGTCCGTGACGGGGTGACCTTCTGCCGGATCTGCAGCAACGTCTCGCGCGAGGAAGTCTGCCGAGTCTGTGCGGACTCGGGGCGCGACGCGGGACTGATCTGCGTTGTCGAGGACGCAAAGGACATCCAAGTCATCGAGCGCACAGGGGAGTACACGGGCCGTTACCACGTGCTCGGCGGGGCACTGGACCCGCTGGCGAATGTCGGGCCGAAGGACCTGTCCATCTCGTCGCTATTGCAACGTATCGGCGGGGTTTTGCCGGACCGCGATCCGGATGACGCAGATAGCATCCCCGAGATTCACGAGGTCATCTTGGCCACCGACCCCGATACAGAGGGTGAGGCCACAGCGTCCTACTTGGCGAGGCTGCTCAAAGACTTCCCGGAACTGACTGTGTCGCGGTTGGCATCGGGCATGCCGCTCGGCGGGGATTTGGAGTTCGTGGACGAACTCACCCTCTCCCGTGCGTTGTCCGGCCGCCTCACTTTGTAGCGGCCAACGGCTCCTTGCCCCGGCAGCACGCTCGCCTGGAATACTGCTGGAGAATATAAGACAGATCGCACCCTTTTGACCTGCGTGTCTGTGTGAGCAGTATTCCGGAAAAGGGCCAGTAGTATTCCAGCGCGGAAAGGCGGAAGGGGGAGGTTAGCCTTTCAGGCGCTCGAGGCGCAGGCGGTCGACCTCGGGAAGCTCGAGGGGCTCGAGGTCGGACAAGGGCATGTCTAGCGCCTGGGCGAGGATAAGGTCCGCCAATTCGGGGTTGCGGGCCAGCGCCGGACCGTGCATGTAGGTGGCGATCACGCTGCCTTGGACAACCCCTTCGACGCGGGCACTGCCAGCACTGCCGCCGTTGCCGTTGCCGGTCCGGACGGTGCCCAACGGCTCGGCGTCGGGGCCCAAGACGGTGCCTCCGAGGTGGTTCTCAAACCCGGTCAGCGGCTGGGTCAGCTCGCGCGTGATGCCGGCTTTGGTCGGGGCCGACGAAACTTCGCCGATGGAGCGGGTGGGAAGGGGGGTGGTTGTGGCGTCGATAAGCGACAGGCCGTCGACGGCGGAGCCTTGCGCGTAGAAGGAGACGCCGAGTACTTGCAACCCTGCGCACACGGCGAAGATGGGGCGGCCTGCAGCTGCGGCGCGGGTGAGGCCGCCGTCGGTGCGCAGGTGCTCCGCGGCGAGAACCTGGGCTGCGTCCTCACCGCCGCCGATGGTGTAGCAGGACAGGTCGTCGGGAACCGGCTCGCCGAGCTTGATCGGCACAATGTCGGCGGTCATGCCGCGCATGCGGGCGCGGCCACGCAGGACGAGCGCGTTGCCGTCGTCGCCGTAGGTGCCTAGGACGTCAGGCAGGACAAGGCCAATGCGGATGTTATCCACGGGCGGACTCCTTCGTCAGCGCGTTCTTCAGGTTGAGCAGCGCGGTGTAGTTGGCCAGGACCTCCACGCGGCCTGGCGGGCAGGCCTGAATCGCCTTGACCGGGTCGTGGATGAGCTCGTGGTCGATGCCGGCGTAGAGCAGACGGACGGCCAGATCGGTGCCGCGCTCGCCGGCGGCTTTGACGGACATGCCTTCGAAGTCCTCGAACTTCACGTCCCACAGCCAGGACAAGTCCTCACCGTCGCCTTGTTGGCCGTTGACAGCGATGACCAGGCCGTCAGCATCGCGGTCGACCATGGACAGAGCCTCCTGCCAGCCCGCGGGGTTCTTGGCCAGCAGCAGGCGCGCGTGGTGGTCGCCGACGGTGATGGTGGTGTAGCGGCCGGCGACGTCGTCGATGCTCTCTGTGGCGGCGATAGCGGCGTCCACGTCGACCCCGAAGGCCTCGACAGCGGCGGCCACAGCCTGGGCGGCGTTGCCGCGGTTCGCGCGCCCTGGCAGGGTGAGCTCTAGCGGGTAGGTCCCGTCGGGTCCGGTCAGGCCTTCGTCGGTAACGGCCCAGTCGGGGGAGGGGCGGCGGAAGTCGCCTGTGGTGGCGTACCAGTCGTCCTCATCGCGCACGATGTGGCCGGCCCCGCGGGGGTTGGACACAGAATCACCGAGCCAGCCTGCGCCAGCGGAAACCCACACGACATTCGGTGCGTCAAGAGCCACCGAGGTCATCAGGACATCGTCGCAGTTCGCGATCACGGTCATCTCCGGATGCTTTTCGACGCACCCACGCAACGCCCGTTCAATCGCATTGATCTCCCCGACCCTGTCGAGCTGGTCCCGCGACAGGTTGAGCAGCACGAGGGCTTCCGGCTTGAGCCGGTCGGCGATCGCGGGCACATGCAACTCGTCGACTTCGAGGACGACGTGGGAGGCTTCACCGTCGGCAAGCAGGGCGGAGATGATGCCCGCGTCCATGTTGTCGCCGCCGTCATTGGTGGCCACGGTGTACTTCGTGCGCAGCGCCGCCGCGAGCATGCCAGTCGTAGTGGACTTGCCGTTGGTGCCGGTGACCAGGATGGTCGGCCGGCCCGCGAGCCCCTCGAGGATGTTCGGATCGATCACACCGGCGACAAGGCCGCCGATCATGCCGCCGGCCCCGCGGCCGGTCGCCCTCGAAGCGGTAGTGGCTAGTTTTGCGGCGGACACTGCGGCCCGCGAACGCAGGCGGGCAAAGGCGCTCCTGCCGCCGGTGGTGCTCCGGCTCGTGCTTGAACTCATGGGTAGAAACTTTAGCGCAGCGCCTCGGCGGCGGCCGCGAGGAATTCCGTGTCCGTCACGAGCGGGATGTTCTTCCGTTGCGCGTGCATCGCCTTACCGCGCAGCTGCTCCGGCGGGCCGGTGATGTTGCTGACCACGAGCGATGTCTCCCGGGACAGCTTCTCCGAGTAGTTCAGGTCCAGGTCCAGGATCTTCTGCACCACCTCGTCGTGGTCGGCCTGAATGTCGTCCGTGACCACGACCTCCATACCGGGGCGCAGGCCGGACTTGTCGGTGAACTGGCCGGGGTTGCCCTGCTTCGGCTGTTTCTTCTCTGCCTCGACGCGGATGCGCGAGCGTTGCAGGCCGAAGCGGTCCGGGGCGAGCTCATCAGGGGTCCGCGAGACGACCTCACCGTTCTCCAACTGCTTCAAGAACAGGCTGACCAGCACGAGTGTGCGTTCGCGGGAGGTTTCCTCCTCCGGCCGCGCGGCGCGCTGCGGGCTCGCGTCCGGCGCGGGTGCATCGATGCCGGAGGCGGAGGCGACGGATTCGAGTCGGACGTCGATAAGCGTCACGCCCTGCTTGCGTGCTGTCGCGAGCGTATCGACGATGCCTTCCGGCGCCGGCACATGCCCCACCCGCTGCCTGCGGCGGCCTTGCCTGCGGTTGCGGGAACGGTTCGCGCGGGCTGCGGCGTTCATCGCGCGGCGGGCTTCGGACACGATGAACCCCCACGTCATAGGGGCATCATGAACCACAAGTGTGCGCGCATCGAGGAATTTGTCCAGCGCCTTGAGGTGGCGGGAGAATTTCGCGGCGCGCTCGAACAAGTTCGGCTCCACCCCGTGCATGTGCATGGGGCCCGGGTCACCGCCGACGTTGAAGATGCGGTGGAACTCCTCACCGACCACCCCAGAGTCGTCGAACGCCACCGCATCGAGGGTGACCAAACGCCCGGTGCTCGGGTGGATATTCGTCGCTTGCACGTAGAGCGCGACATACGGGAACTGCTCGGCCGGCGGGATCACCTCGGCCTCAGGGGTGCCTTCTACCATGAAATCTCAAAAATGGGCTTGCCGCCGCGCTCCTCAGGCGTCAAGGGCCGATTGGGCGGCGGAGGCGCGGGGGCCGGTGGAGGAGGCGGTGCGGGCGCAGGGGCAGGGGCAGGAGCAGGCGGCGGCGCAGGAGCGGGCGGCGGCGCGACGTACTGGTTGTTGTAATCGTTGCCGGACGGCGATTGCGGAACCGGGGCAGGAGAGCCCGGCTGCGGAGCCGGGGGCACGTGAGCTCCCTCGTCCGTCGCGGGATCCTTGTCCGGGTCCTCGGAGGGCTCCTCGGGTTTGGAGGATTCAGGCGGTGCTGGTTTCTCGGAGGATGCCCGTGTGGGCAGGCTCGGCCCAGTGGATGCCGTTGTGTTGTCGGACCCCATGAAGGCGTTCATCTCTTGGCCCTGCTGGCCCATGCCGGCGTAGTAGCTAATGGTGCCCACTATGCCCAAGGCCAGCGCGAGCGCCACGACAGCGGTGGTGTTGGTGCCCATGCGCTCCGGGAGCAACCGCACCCGGCTACTCGACCGGGGTGCATCGCCTTCCTGGTCTGCGGCCAGAGCGGCTGCCTCCGCCTCGGCGTCGGCCGCGAAGTACGTGTTCGCGGCGCTGGCACCAGCAGCTGTTGCAGTGCCGGCAGCAACGGCGGCACCGGCACCGGCACCGTCGTCTCCGTCTTCATCTTCGGGCAGGTCATTTTCTGCGTTCACCGGGGCAACCGCAGTTACGGGCCCGCCGCCGAGAGCGTCCGCGTACACGGTCACCGTTGGGGTGCCGTCCGCGGTGGAGTACACGCCGTGGGCCAGAGCGATCAGGCCGCGGCTTTCCATCATGCGTAGAGACGGACTCAGCTCAGCGCTTGCAGCACTGTCGAATTCGCCGAGCACTTCACCGTCGATACGCGCGACAACATCGCCCGCGGCGTCGAAGGCGATCTCCACGGCCACGCGGGCGCCGTCACTGCTGACGCCGACACATTCCGCGGCGGCAGGCTCCAGCGTGATCACGCGCGGTGTGCCAGCGGGCAGCCATACGCTCTGAGTTTGCGGGGACAGGTCAGAGCGATCTTTGGCAAAACCGTCGCCGTCTGGCTTGGTCAAGCTCATCGCCTCCCCTGGTTACTCTGTGGAACGGTGCCTAGTCGTGCCCCTAGAGTAGTACGACCACAAGGGTCCAAGCCAACAGGCGGGAGCGGCGGACTACTGACCTCTACTGGCCCAGAGGTTGCTGCACCTTCAAACCACGGTTGACAGCAGAGACCATCGCCTTGATGGATGCGCGGGTGGTGGAGCCGGCGATACCCACGCCCCAGGCCTCTGATCCGTCGACGTCGCTGTAGATGAAGCAAGCTGCGTCGGCGTCGCCGCCGGCGGTGCGGGCCTGTTGGCGGTAGTCGCGCACCTCGTATTCAAGGCCCAGGGAGCGCAGTGCGCTGGCAAAGGCCGCGATCGGGCCGTTGCCGGAGCCGGTGATCTCTTTTGTCTCGCCGTTGTAGACAACGCCGGCGGTCACGGTGGCTTCATCGTCGTCGGACTCAGCGGCGTCCACATGCAAGCTGACCAGCTCGAGCGGCGTGTCCACATCGAGGTATTCGCCAGCGAAGACGTCCCACATGTTCTTGGAATTGACCTCACCGCCCTCGGAGTCGGTGATCGCCTGGACGACGGAGGAGAACTCCGCCTGCATCTCCTTGGGCATGTCGATGCCGTGGTCGGTCTTCATGATGTAGGCGACACCGCCCTTGCCGGACTGGGAGTTGACGCGGATGACGGCCTCGTAGTTGCGGCCCACGTCCTTCGGGTCGATCGGCAGGTAGGGCACCTCCCACACGGTTTCGCGCAGGTCCTCCCAGGCCACCTCGGTGGAGGAGGCGCCGGGGCGCACCTTCTGCGCCAGAGCATCCAGCCCCTTGTTGATGGCGTCTTGGTGGGAGCCGGAAAACGCGGTGAAGACCAAGTCGCCGCCGTAGGGGTGGCGCTCCGGGACACGCAGCTGGTTGCAGTACTCCACAGTTTCGCGGATGCCGGCGATGTCGGAACAGTCGATCTGCGGGTCTACGCCCTGGGTGAGCATGTTCAACCCCAGCGTGATCAGGTCGACGTTGCCGGTACGCTCGCCGTTGCCGAACAGGCAGCCTTCGATGCGGTCCGCACCGGCCATGTAGCCCAGCTCTGCCGCTGCGACACCTTCGCCGCGGTCATTGTGCGGGTGCAGCGACATGATGATGGAGTCGCGCTTGGCAAAATTGCGGTGCATCCACTCGATGGAGTCTGCGTAGACGTTCGGGGTGATCATCTCCACTGTCGCGGGCAGGTTGATGATCATCGGGTTGTCCGGGGTGGCCTCCATGATGTCCACCACGGCGTCGCAGACCTCCACAGCGAAGTCCAGCTCGGTACCGGTGAAGGACTCCGGGGAGTACTCCCAGCGCCACTGGGTGTCCGGGTAATCTTTGGCAATGGTCTTGATCAGCTCAGCTGCGTCGGTGGCCAGCTTCTTAATCGCCGGGCGGTCTTTGCGGAACACCACCTCGCGCTGCAGCTTGGAGGTGGAGTTGTAGAAGTGGACGATCACGCGTGGCGCGCCTGCGCAGGCCTCGAAGGTGCGGCGGATGAGGTGCTCGCGCGCCTGAACGAGAACCTGGATGGTCACATCCTCCGGGATCATGCCTTCTTCGATGATCTCGCGCACGAAGTTGAAGTCGGTCTGGGAGGCGGACGGGAAGCCGACCTCGATTTCTTTGTAGCCCATCTCCACCAGCAGCTTGAACATGCGACGCTTGCGCTCGGGGCTCATCGGATCGATCAGGGCTTGGTTGCCGTCGCGGAGGTCGACCGCGCACCACTGCGGTGCGACCGTGATCTTCTTGTCCGGCCAGGTGCGGTCCGGCAGGGTGATGTCTTCGACTTCCTGGGCGAAGCTCAGGTAACGGTCGGCTGGCATCTGGGAGCCGCGCTGCATGTTCCAGGCGGGCTGGCCTTCGTTGCGGGGGCCGTTCGGTTTGCGGATTTCAGAAGGTGCGCTGATCTGGGAGTCAGAGGGGGTCATGGCGAACGTCCTTGTGTGAGAGTTGAGTCGTCAGGGTACGGCCGGCATGGCGAACTCCGCGACGGGGCGCCGGCCGTGAATGAATGTGGCCTAGAACCCGCCGCGGCGTAGAAGTAGGGCAGTTCCCTGACGTGGGAGCGCCTGCACACGCGCGGTTGCCAATGACATGGCTCACACCCTACCACGCGTCTGCGGGCTCACACCGGTTTCCGGGAGAGCATGAACGTTGCCGCGAACATCATCAGAACCGCCAGCGCCATCAACGCCCACCCCAGCGGCGTGGATACGTCGAAGGTCTCTCCGAGCAGCGTTAGCCCCAACGCGTATGCAAGCAGCGGCTCGAAGATCTTCATTGCAGGCAGCGACTGCGCCAGGTTGCCGGCGCTGAACGCGTACTGCTGCACAATCGTGCCCAGCACTGCGGCCGCCAGCAGAGCGTAGAGCGGCCACGCCGTCAGCAGGCCTTCCACGCCGCCGGCAACGAAGGTGTCCACTGCCTTCTTTGAAAACACCGCGAGATAGCCGAAGATGGCGCCGCACACCGCCCCCAACGCAAATGTGCTTATCGACGCGTCGTGGCCCACGGCCACGGCAAACACCACCGCCATGATCACTGCGCCGATCCCCACCGCGACGAGCCATTCCGCTGGTGGAGCCTCGCGGGTGCCGGGCACAGGACGGCCGAGAATGACCAGCACACCGACGGCCGCCGTCAGCGTCGTTGCCCAGAACGTCTCGTCGATTTCCATTGGGCGGCGTTCTACGTGGGCGGCCAGCAGCAACGTCATTAATAAGGAGAGAACTAGCACCGGCTGCACAACCAGGAGGGAACCGTAGGCAAGCGCCACCGCTTGGAAGCCGTAGGCCAGCCACGCCAACATGAGCGACAACCACCACGTAGGACGCTTCACTGTGCCGAGCGTGGATACCTTGGAAGCGCCCGCGCCCCCGTTCGCATTTTCCGTTTGGCGGCGGTGGCGGAGAACAATCTGGTGCCGCCAGACAGTTCCTACCGCGATGGTCAGCGCCGACAGCAGCGCGAAAGTCACGGCGAGGAAGTTGTTGTGCACCCGGATCATGGTAATAGGTAGGGGGCCTAAACCCCTGTAACAACCGCTGTAACCATGCGTCTCATCAGGTTTCAATCTGCAACGCGGGGAGTTCACTAAGCTATGGATCACCATTCAATTGCTGTGAAAAAGAGGTTGATCCGTGCATTCCATTCGGCCCCACCACTGTGTTCTGTCGATGTCGCGCAAGCACAGACCGCAGCTGGAAATCAGCAGCGGAGACGAAGTCGCGGTGCAGACGATGGACTGTTTCTCTAACACCGTCACCGACGAGTCCCAACTGTTTGACTCCATTGGTGAGGAATTGGTGAACCCGGCAACGGGACCCATTGCGGTCAGGGGCGCCCGCCCCGGTGACACGTTGAAGGTGGAGATCCTGAGCATCGAGGTGGGAGGCCAGGCCACCATCATGACCCATCCAGAGGTCGGGGCGTTGCCCGGCACTGTCGAGGAACGCACGCGCCTTTTGCCTGTGCGCAACGGTCAGGTCTACTTCTCCGAGCGGGTCGCAATCCCCGTTCGGCCGATGATCGGTGTCATCGGGACCGCGCCGGCGAAGCGTGCCGTGCCCACGAGTGAATCGCGTGAGCACGGCGGAAACATGGACACCAAAGAGATCGTGGCTGGTTCGACCCTCTACCTGCCCGTCGAGGTCGAGGGTGGGAACCTCAGTCTTGGCGACGTGCACGCAGTCATGGGTGACGGTGAAGTCGCTGTGTGCGGTGCAGAAATCGACGCGGAAGTGAAGATCCGCGTCACGGTCATCCCCGGCCGGCCGCTGCCGCTGCCGTTCCTTGCTTCGGGCGATTCTGTGTACGCCATTTCTTCGGAGATTGATCTCTACGACGCTGTCAGTGAGTCGACCCGGATGATGCGGGACTGGTTCGCTGCCGCCAGCGGTCTGGATAGAACGGACTCGCTCATGTTGTTCTCGCTCGTCGGGGACACCCAAATCAGTCAGATCGTCGGGGAGTGGAATACGGCGCGATTCCGTTTACCGGTTTATATTCTCCACCAATACGGCGTGCGGCTTCCTTAAGCACTGATTAAGCGCTAGTAAGAACAACTATGCGATCACAAAGCGCGAACGCGCCACGACGTACGTAAAGTGGGCACC
This sequence comes from Corynebacterium sp. CCUG 71335, assembly GCF_024454075.1. Classification (NCBI taxonomy): domain Bacteria; kingdom Bacillati; phylum Actinomycetota; class Actinomycetes; order Mycobacteriales; family Corynebacteriaceae; genus Corynebacterium; species Corynebacterium sp. CCUG 71335. The sequence continues at coordinate 3,182 of NZ_JAGPYY010000002.1, read as the reverse complement.
GCATGTGCAGGCCGTGGCCGGTCTGCACAGAAAACAAGTAAGGAGAACGCACCGTGGCACTCATCGTCCAGAAGTATGGCGGCTCGTCGCTGGAGACCGCGGAGAGAATCCGTGCGGTGGCGAAGCGTGTCGTCGAAACGCGTAAAGCGGGCAACGATGTCGTTGTGGTCTGCTCCGCAATGGGGGACACCACCGATGAGCTGCTTGACCTTGCGGCGCAAGTGAACCCGACTCCGCCGCCGCGCGAGATGGACATGTTGCTGTCGGCGGGGGAGAGGATCTCGAATTCGCTCGTCGCTATGGCAGTCGCCTCACACGGCGTGGACGTGCGGTCCTTTACCGGTTCCCAGGCGGGTGTGATCACTACCGAGCGTCACGGCAACGCCCGCATCCTCGAGGTCACCCCCGGCCGCGTCAAGGAGGCTATCGACGCTGGCAAGGTCGCCATCGTCGCCGGCTTCCAAGGCGTCAACCGCGACTCCAAGGACGTGACCACGCTCGGGCGCGGCGGGTCCGACACGACTGCGGTCGCGCTGGCTGCAGCCCTCGGTGCCGACGTGTGCGAAATCTACTCGGATGTCGACGGTGTCTACAGCGCTGATCCGCGCATCGTCCCCGACGCGAAGAAACTGGACGAGCTCTGCTTCGAGGAAATGCTCGAACTGGCAGCCTCTGGTTCGAAGATTCTCGTTCTGCGCAGCGTGGAGTATGCCCGCGCATTCAACGTTCCTATGCGAGTACGCTCGTCTTACAGCAACGATCCCGGTACCCTCGTGACCGGAGCGATGGAGGATATCCCCATGGAAGAAGCAGTCCTGGCAGGCGTCGCCACCGACGACTCTGAAGCAAAGATCACCGTCTCGGGCATCCCGGATGTCCCCGGTGAGGCAGCCAAGTTGTTCCGCGTGCTCGCGGATGCCGAGATCAACATCGACATGGTGCTGCAGAACACCTCGTCGCTGCGCGACAACATCACTGACATCACCTTCACCCTGCCGAAGGCCGACGGCCCCCGCGGCCTCGAGGCGCTGCGCGAACTGGCGAAGAAGGAGGGGTGGGGTGACATCGCCTACAACGACAAGATCGCCAAGGTGACCCTTGTCGGCGCAGGCATGAAGTCCCACCCGGGTGTGACCGCAGACTTCACGCAGGCTCTGCGCGACAACGGCATCAACATCGGCATGATGAACACGTCCGAGATCCGCATCACCGCTGTCATCGAGCAGGAGAAGATGGAAGACGCTGCCCGCGCCATCCACGAGAAGTTCAACCTCGGCGGCGGCGAAGCGGCCGTCGTCTACGCAGGTACCGGGCGCTAACACGCGCAACGCTCGCCAACTGCCCAATAATCAAAGGAGAACAGAAATGACCACCGTCGCCGTCGTCGGCGCAACCGGCCAAGTCGGCCGTGTCATGCGCGACATTCTGGAGCAGCGCAACTTCCCCGCAGACACTGTGCGCTTTTTCGCATCCCCGCGCTCTGCGGGCAAGAAGATCGAGTTCCGCGGCGAGGAGATTGAGGTCGAGGATCTCACCCAGGTCACCGCTGACTCTGTCGCGGATGTCGACATTGCGTTGTTCTCCGCGGGCGGTTCCACGTCGCGTGAGTGGGCGCGCGTGTTCGCTGAAGCTGGCGCCAAGGTTGTGGACAATTCCTCGGCGTGGCGCAAGGACGATGAGGTCCCGCTGGTCGTGTCCGAGGTCAACCCGGACGACCTCAAGGACCTGCCGAAAGGCATCATCGCCAACCCGAACTGCACGACCATGGCAATCATGCCTGTCATCAAAGCGCTGCACAACGCTGCCGGGTTGAACACCATGCGCGTTGCGTCGTACCAGGCGGTGTCTGGGTCGGGGCTTGCGGGCGTCGACACGCTTGCGGCGCAGGTCGCGGGCATCGGCGAGCGCAACACCGAGCTCACACACGACGGCTCCGCGCTGCAGGCCGATGACCTGGGGCCCTACGTCGCACCGATCGCGTTCAACGCGCTGCCGCTGGCGGGCAACTTAGTCGATGACGGCACTCTGGAGACTGACGAGGAACAAAAACTGCGCAACGAATCGCGCAAAATCCTCGGCCTGCCGGAGCTGAAGGTGTCTGGCACCTGCGTGCGCGTTCCGGTGTTCACCGGCCACACCATGGTCGTGCACGCCGAATTTGACGAGGCCATCACGCCTGAGGATGCACGGCGCGTGCTTGACGACGCTCCAGGCGTCACCGTCGTCGACGTGCCCACCCCGCTGATGGCCGCCGGGCAGGACGACTCCTTTGTCGGCCGCATCCGCCAAGACCAAACTGTCGACGGCAACCGCGGCCTGATCTTCGTCGTCTCCGGCGACAACCTGCGCAAGGGCGCAGCGCTGAACACGATTCAGATCGCCGAACTGCTGGTCTAACTTCCTTGGCCGTCGGCCTCGATGCCGGTGACGAGGTCGCGCCGCGCACGCGCCACACGCGACCGGATCGTGCCGATGCGTACCCCGGTGATCTTCGCGGCCTCTTCGTAGGTGTACCCCAGCACTTGTGTGAGGATGAGGGCTTCGCGGCGCTCGGGAGAAAGCGCGTCGAGAAGCGAGCGGGCATCCATGACCTCTGACCAGGTGTTGGGGTTGTCGCGGCTCGGCTGCTGGGCAGCAACATCTTCGTACTCTGCCGCGGCTTTGCGGGGGCGGGCCATGTCGTGGCGCACCGAGTCGACCCACGCGCGGCGGGCAAGCGAGAGCAACCAGGTGCGCGCGCTGGATCGCGCCGCGAACCGGGGGAGCGAGCCCAACACTCGCAGATAGGTTTCCTGGGTCAGATCGTCGGCTTGTTCACGACCGGCGAGGTGGGCCAGTAGACGCCAGACATCGTCATGCGTGAGGCGGATGAATTCGGACAACGCTTGCTTGTCGCCGCGGCCGGCTTGCAGCGCCAGATTCGTGACGTACGCGTCGTCCTTTTTATTCACGCTTGCCGACGTTACCAGCCGAGTCGGTATTGATTATTGGGCCTGTTCTGATATCGTTTACGTACCAGCCCAGCCGTTGACCCTCCGCCAATAAGGAGCGCGCCGATGACTGGGCTCATCCAGGTAGGCCGACACCTGAAGTGTCCTGGGTTTGGTTCCGATCGTTTCTAGAGGAGGATTGGATCATGCCTAGGAAGTTCAGTGACGAGTTCAAGGACAAGGCGGTGCGGT
>NZ_JAGPYY010000028.1:0-1134 GCF_024454075.1 Corynebacterium sp. CCUG 71335 | reverse complement strand
TTGTTGTGGTTGGTGTGGGTGTGTGTTTGTGTTTGTTGCTTAAGGGCGCATGGTGGATGCCTTGGCATGCTGGGCCGATGAAGGACGTGTGAGGCTGCGTTATGCCTCGGGGAGTTGTCAACAAAGCGTTGATCCGAGGATGTCCGAATGGGGAAACCCGGCCACGGTTGTGTGTGGTCACCGTATGATGAATTCATAGTTGTGCGGGGGTGATACCGGGAAGTGAAACATCTCAGTACCGGTGGGAGAGGAAAATAATAATGATTCTGTTAGTAGCGGCGAGCGAACGCGGATGAGGCTAAACCGTGTGCGTGTGATACCTGGCAGGGGTTGCGTGTGCGGTGTTGTGGGGTGCGATGGTCAACGATCTGCCAGTCGTTGCATTTCTAGTGCGTGTTAGCGGAAGTGGCCTGGGATGGTCTGCCGGAGTAGGTGAGAGTCCTGTACGTGAAGGCGTGTGCTGGTTGTGTGTCGTGTTTGCCCCGAGTAGCAGCGGGCTCGTGGAATCTGCTGTGAATCTGCCGGGACCACCCGGTAAGCCTAAATACCTAGTGTGACCGATAGTGGATAGTACCGTGAGGGAATGGTGAAAAGTACCCCGGGAGGGGAGTGAAAGAGTTCCTGAAACTGTGCGCTTACAATCCGTCAGAGCACCTTCTGTGTGTGTGATGGCGTGCCTTTTGAAGAATGAGCCTGCGAGTCAGCGGCATGTCGCGAGGTTAACCCGTTTGGGGTAGTCGTAGCGAAAGCGAATGCTAATTGTGTGTTTTAAGTGGCATGTCCTGGACCCGAAGCGGGGTGATCTACCCATGGCCAGTGTGAAGCAGCTGTAAGAGGTTGTGGAGGCGCGAACCCACGTAGGTTGAAAACTGCGGGGATGAGTTGTGGGTAGGGGTGAAAGGCCAATCAAACTCCGTGATAGCTGGTTCTCCCCGAAATGCATTTAGGTGCAGCGTCGCGTAGGTGTGCCGGAGGTAGAGCTACTGGTTGGTTGAGCGGGACTATCATCTTAGCAATGTCAGCCAAACTCCGAATGCCGGTTTACATTGGTGCGCGGCAGTGAGACTGTGGGGGATAAGCTTCATAGTCGAGAGGGAAACAGCCCAGATCGCCGGTTAAGGCCCCTAAGGGTGT
>NZ_JAGPYY010000027.1:0-1319 GCF_024454075.1 Corynebacterium sp. CCUG 71335 | reverse complement strand
ATGGAAAATCCTGAGCTGGCCAGCCTGATTAGCGAGCTGTCGACCTCTGCTGATGATGCAAGCGACCTGGTCAAAGGCCTGTTGCAGGCCTCGATCAACGCTGGTCTGCAGGCGGAGATGGATGCCCATTTGGGCTACGAGCACTCCGACCGCAATGCCAAAGCCCAGCTGGATGGCACTGGTGGCGGTAACTACCGCAATGGGTCGTACACCAAGACCGTTAATTCTGGTTACGGCGAGGTGGATGTGACCATGCCCAGGGATCGTGCCGGCACGTTTGCCCCGCAGATGGTGCCCAAAGGCTCCCGTCGGCTCACAGAGCTCGACGACATGATCATTTCCCTGTACGCGGGCGGGATGACCGTGCGCGACATCCAGCATCATCTCGCCACCACTCTGGGGGTGGACATGAGCCCAGATACGATCAGCACGATCACCGACGCGGTGTTGGATGAGGTGCTGATCTGGCAAAACCGCCAGTTGGATGAGTTCTACCCGGTGATATTCCTCGACGCGCTACGCGTGAAAATCCGCGATGGCCACCGTGTGGTCAATAAGGCCTGCTACATGGCGATCGGTGTGGACATCGACGGCATCAAGCACATCCTGGGACTGTGGATCGCTGATAACGAAGGTGCCGCTTTTTGGGCTTCCGTGTGCGCTGATCTGGCCAATCGTGGCGTCCAGGACGTGTTCATCGTGTGCTGCGACGGGCTCAAAGGCTTACCCGAAGCCGTAGAAGCTACCTGGCCGAACTCCATGGTGCAGACCTGCATCGTGCACCTGATACGGGCAGCGAATAGGTGGGTGTCCTACCAGGACCGCAAAGGTGTCTCCCGTGCGCTGCGTGAGGTCTACACGGCCGCCAACGAGGACACCGCTCGTGCCGCCCTAGACGCGTTCGAGGCCTGTGAGCTGGGACGGAAGTACCCGCAGTCGGTGAAAGTGTGGCGTGATGCGTGGGAGCGGTTCGTGCCGTTTCTGCAGTTCCCGCCAGCAGCCCGCAGGGTGCTCTACACCACGAACGCGATTGAATCGCTCAATGCTGAATTGCGCAAAGCTACCCGCAACCGGGGCCAGTTCCCCAACGACACCGCGGCGTTGAAGACGCTGTGGTTGATGATCTGCAACATCGAAGACAAACGCGCTGCCCAGCGGGCGAAGAAAGCGAAGCGCGACATCGAATGCAATGGCTATATTGAAGGAGCGAAGGCCACCGGGTGGAAACAAGCCATCAACCAACTAGCCGTGGCTTACCCCGACCGATTCGCCGACTACTTGTAAACCAAACCCCCACACACAAACAATCGGACACCCTC
>NZ_JAGPYY010000026.1:0-1446 GCF_024454075.1 Corynebacterium sp. CCUG 71335 | reverse complement strand
GAGGATGCGGACGTTTTTTGGACAGTTTCAATCTCACGCTACATTGACTTTTCGGTATTCGGCAATGCTCAAACCATCGAGGCTGATCTTGATTCGGTGATCGTTGTAGAACTCAATGTATGTCGCGATTGCTTCTTTGAGCTCTTGGGGGTTCTGCCAGGTTCTGCCGTAGTACATTTCGTTTTTCATTCGGCCGAAGAACCCCTCGCATGCTGCATTGTCGGGGCTACAACCTTTCTTCGACATCGAGCGAAGTATTCCGAACTTCTCGGTCATACTTCGCCAGCTGCTGCCTCGATAATGTGCTCCGCGGTCTGAGTGAATCACCAAGGAGCCATCCATTGCCGGCTTTTCGGTTGCGATTGCTGCGTACAAAGTTTCTTCTGCTAACTCCATGGTGGGATGAACACTTGTTTTTGCTGCCACGACCTTCCCGTCAAAACAGTCGATGATGGCAGACAGGTACACGCGACCTTGGTTAGTAGCGAAAACACTGATGTCAGTCAGCCACAACCGATTTGGATGCTCAGCATGAAAATTGCGGTTCACCAGGTTAGGTGGTGCGGGAGAAATTTCCCCTTGATAGCTGGAGTAACGCCACTTTCGTTTCGGGAACCAGGGACGAATTCCCTCTTCGTGCATGAGACGGCGGACGACCTTCTCACTGATAACGATCCCGCGATGGCGCAGTTCCCACCAAAGTCGGCGATAGCCGTAGGTGTTATTCGACTCAGAACTAATCTCATGAAGCAATTCGCGGATACGCGCGTGCTTATCCGGAGCAAATCGCTGTTGGAGTTGGTAGTAGAAGCTTGATGCCGCAAGATCAATAGCAGCAAGCAGCATAGATAACGGAAACTCGCCGCGTAACGCGTCAACCACTTCAGCCTTGTGCTTATTGCTGAGCTGACCCGGGATGACGCTGACGTCTTTTTTTACAAGTTCCAGCTCCTTTTCCAAAACAGCCTTGTCAACGAGCAGTTGAGCCATTTGCTTTTTCAGTTCTGCAGGATCATCGGCTAATGATTTCTCGAATGCTGCTCGGGTGGGCATGCGAGTGTGCTCTTTGCGTTCTCTTTTCGACATCAAACCCCATTTTCCCTCTTCACGGTGGCGTTGTGCCCAAGAATAGACACTCATCTTTGAGCGCAGCTCGCATTCCACAGCGATGTCAGCTGGCCTCCAACCAGCGTTGAAGAGCTCAACAGCACGAAGCTTGACCTCAAACGGGTAGCGGGTCAATGTTTTTGACTGTTTGCGGGGTCGACCAGGTTTGGCGGGTTCACGCAACCATTTGTACAGCGTCCATCGCCCTGGATAACCAAGTTCACGGACGGTCTTGGTCACCGATTGAGTGCGCTTGTAAACCTGCAGAGCTCTGCGTCGCTGCTCCTTGGTGTATGAGCGGTTCATGATGGAATCCTCCAAGATTCCGTCCGCATCCCC
>NZ_JAGPYY010000025.1:0-1614 GCF_024454075.1 Corynebacterium sp. CCUG 71335 | reverse complement strand
AAGACGCCTACTATCAACAATCACACGCCCACCCGTTGGGCGTTCAATAAGCGGAACGAAAACCAGGACGCTTCATGCTTCGTGTTCGGGGTGTTCGACCCGGTGGAACTCCACACCCCGCAGCGGCGGCGAAATGTAGGCGGTGGCAACGGTCAAATACGACTGTTCCAGTCCAGAGGAGTACTCGCCGGCACTGACCCTTTTACCGGCGTGGTCTTTCATGTCGGGAAGCTCACCCACGCCGTAGACAATGACCCCACCACCGCTGTTCGCCATAGCGCACAGGTCTTTCTTCACGTCGCTCTCAGGCCGAGTCGGCTTGCTGTCGATCTTCTCTTTGAAGTCGAGGTCTTGCCGCTCCGCAGTGCGCTCCTCGACCAGTCGGTCGAGCATCTCGTTTGTGAATTCGTCGGTGGGCGCAATTCCAAGGGCGGAGTGCAAAGCGGTGAACATAGGTGTCATTGTACGAAGCGGTTTCGGCGGTTCTGGCTCACATACAACGGTCACGCAGCACGTTCAACGTCCCCGCTCCGTACCCCGCTTCCGTGTCGGCAACCGCTCCGGCTAACGTGTCGGACTCCGAAGCGTGAGGACGTGCCCGAAACGGCACCCGGGTCGAAAACCGCAACGACGCCCGAAGCGAACCCCAGCGGGCACCGAGACGGGCCTCGGGGCGGTGGACGCGACGCGCCCCGTAACGACTCGCCCGCCCGGTCCGGCAAACGAGACGGGGCTCGGGTCGGGAGTCCGCGGGAAAAGCGGTGAGCGGGACGTCTGATGGGCTACAGCGAACCAGTCGCAGGGTTGGCGGCACGGGTTTTCGTGGCGGGGTTTTTCGGGGCGGGGGTCGGTTCGGTTGTCGAGGCGGTGGGCGGCGCGAGGGTCGGTACGGGTTTCGCTTCGAGACTCGGGACGGGGGTCGTTGCGGGGTGTGTAAGGAAGCGGTGGAAAACGTGTAAGCCGCCGCGGAAGCGGCGGCGAGTCTAGAGGTTGGGGAGTTTACTGAATGTCCCGTCATCAGTCGCGACATTGTTGACAGATGAGTCGCGACATGGTGGACAAACCGGCGTCTTGGTGTTTATTTTTTCCAAGGTGCCGGTTGCGGTTTTCAGGTCAGTGGGGGTTGGCCTTTTCGCCAGTATGGTTTTTGGTAGTTGCGGGATGTGTCGATGTAGTGCTCGGTGATGGGTTCGCCGGTTTCTTTTAGTGAGGTCGTGATGTGGTTGTCGGTGATGATCATCAGGACTTCTTCGCCGCTGTAGGCTCGGCCGATTCCTAGGCTGTAGAGCCTGCCGGCGTAGCGGATGGTGACTTTGCCGCTGGCGGCGACGACGTCGTTGCGGGTGCGCCATTCTTCTTTCGGGGTGAAGGTTGGTTCAGCTTTAGGTCCTGTTGTGTAGGCCTGGTGTGGGGTACGGCGTCCGAGTGATCGGTGGGGGCGTTCGGTGTTGTAGTAGGCGGTGAATTCGTTGAGCTGCCGTTGTAGTTGGGGGATGGTTTCTGCTGGTGGTTGTGCGTTGATCCAGCGTTTGAGTGTTTGAAGTGTCCTGGGTTTAGTTCCGATCGTTTCTAGAGGAGGATTGGATCATGCCTAGGAAGTTCAGTGACGAGTTC
>NZ_JAGPYY010000024.1:0-1639 GCF_024454075.1 Corynebacterium sp. CCUG 71335 | reverse complement strand
GAACTCGTCACTGAACTTCCTAGGCATGATCCAATCCTCCTCTAGAAACGATCGGAACTAAACCCAGGACACTTCACCCGAAACGACTGCCGCCCCCGGAACCCAGCCTTGCGACAGCCGCGTCTCACCACTGGCTCTCGTCCTCTGGCAACCGCTGCTCGAACGCTGCAATCAGCCCACGGTTCTCGTGCTCGTCAAAGGGGACGGCCATGGGCAAGTCGGTTTCGCCCAAAGCGCTGGTCTTGGTCAGTCGTTCCCTGCACCAGTTGAGCCACTCTTCGGCCTCTGGAACGCCTTCGAGCGCGTCGAGGTACTCCTCAATTTCCCGCCGCTCTTTCCAGACCTCAACGCGCCTGAGAAGTACCTTGTGACGCTCACCTTCCCGGTGGTGGACACGGGCGAGCTCCGTTGCCTTGTCGAGTCGGCGCTGCCGGCGCTCAGCCTCAAGTCGATCTCGCTCTTCCACCACTGCGTACCACTGCTCTCTGCGGTGGACGTCAGCAAAGAAGTCTCCGAGCACCGAATTTAGCCGCGTCGGCTTCGCAGGGGTGTCGTTACGCCTGGTGAAACCGACAGTGAGAGACACCAGGCCTGTGCCTTCTTTGACGTAGTACTTCGGCATTTCTTTGCCCTTGTTGTACGACCAGCGCAGCGAGTCCTCGTAGGCTTTGACCTCCTTCTTCGTCGGCGGCCGCTCGACGTTGTTTTCGCGCTCGCTGGCCCACACTTCATATGAGCGGTGGTCGGTGTCGAGCGTGACTTTCTCCAGCACCTTCTTGCCCTTGTAGTCCTCGGTGTCGTGTGCCGTCACGCTCCACCCGCGGGCTTGTGCCTCGGCAACAACGACATGCAGGAGCAACTTCGCACGCTGCTTCGTCTCTGCGCTGTACCACTTAGAGGTTCGCAGAAGCCGGTTGATAGCCGGGTGGAATTTGCGAACCTCAACTTCTCCCCGCAGGACAGGTCCTGGGTCTGGTGACACCCACTCGTCCGTGTCGAGCAACGCAGCGGTCACCGTCACGGGAGAGTCGAAGTGCCACGAGTCGGAGCGCCATTCGAGCATGAACTCTTTGCCGTCTGGGACAAGGTCTTTCCGCGGTCCTTTGACCCACTTTTCGACGGGGTCCCAGTCGGCTCGTGCCACGTCGCGGTTTTCTACGCGCCTGACAACCCACCCACGCTGAGAGGCGACCAAGTCTTCGAGCAAGTCGGTCACCCGCGCGTCCAGTGCTACTTCGCTCGCAGGTGGTGGCTCTGGTGGAGCATAAATCGGCGAGGCGACCACCGCCCCGGGTGCCGTACCGCGTTTTCGTTTCGGTCTCCGGAGCGGTTCTTTCCCTGCCAGCACCCGCTTGCCGCGCTCGGTGGCTGTTGCTTGCCAGGTCTTGCCGTGGCCTTTGACCTTGACGAGCTCATGGCCTTCAAGTGTGCGGGCGGTGGTTTTGTACGTCGAAGGCACCTCAGGGTCGGTGGGACACCCGTCAACGACCCATTGCAGGACGGTGCGTTGGCGCGGGGTGAGTTCTTTCGCGGCTGGCATGGGGTTATTGTCGCCGGTCGGAATGAAGTGTCCTGGGTTTAGTTCCGATCGTTTCTAGAGGAGGATTGGATCATGCCTAGGAAGTTCAGTGACGAGTTC
>NZ_JAGPYY010000023.1:0-1825 GCF_024454075.1 Corynebacterium sp. CCUG 71335 | reverse complement strand
GGTGGGTGTGATGCGTGGGGCCTGATCCGTTGTAGTTCAGTGATGGGGTGACGCAGTCAGGTAGCTACGCCACTTAAGTGGATTGTGGTGCAAGCGTGTGGCACATGGACTAGTCAAATGCGGTCCTGTTTGTGTGAGGCGTGATGCGTAGCCCGTATGGGGTGATGGTGGTGATCCTATGCTGTCGAGAAAAGCCTCTAGCGATGTGTGTGTACGGCCCGTACCCGAAACCGACACAGGTAGTCAGGTAGAAAATACTCAGGCGGTCGGGTGAACTGTGGTTAAGGAACTCGGCAAATTGCCCCCGTAACTTCGGGAGAAGGGGGGCCATGACTGGTGAGCGCAACATGCGTGTGTGAGCTGGTTGTGGTCGCAGAGAAGAGAGGGAAGCGACTGTTTATCAAAAACACAGGTCCGTGCGAAGACGGTCAAGTTGATGTATACGGACTGACGCCTGCCCGGTGCTGGAAGGTTAAGAGGACCTGTTAGACCCTTTGTGGTCGAAGCGGAGAATTTAAGCCCCAGTAAACGGCGGTGGTAACTATAACCATCCTAAGGTAGCGAAATTCCTTGTCGGGTAAGTTCCGACCTGCACGAATGGCGTAACGACTTCCCTGCTGTCTCAACCACAGGCCCGGTGAAATTGCACTACGAGTAAAGATGCTCGTTACGCGCGGCAGGACGAAAAGACCCCGGGACCTTCACTATAGCTTGGTATTGGTGTTTACTGCGGTTTGTGTAGCATAGGTGGGAGACGTAGAAGCGTTCACGCTAGTGGGTGTGGAGTCGGCAAGTGAAATACCACTCTGACCGTAGTGGATGTCTTAACCTTGGCCCATGATCTGGGTTGGGGACAGTGCCTGGTGGGTAGTTTAACTGGGGCGGTTGCCTCCCAAAGAGTAACGGAGGCGCCCAAAGGTTCCCTCAGCCTGGTTGGCAATCAGGTGCAAGAGTGTAAGTGCACAAGGGAGCTTGACTGCGAGACCTACATGTCGAGCAGGGACGAAAGTCGGGACTAGTGATCCGGCACCTACTTGTGGATGTGGTGTCGCTCAACGGATAAAAGGTACCCCGGGGATAACAGGCTGATCTTCCCCAAGAGTCCATATCGACGGGATGGTTTGGCACCTCGATGTCGGCTCGTCGCATCCTGGGGCTGGAGTAGGTCCCAAGGGTTGGGCTGTTCGCCCATTAAAGCGGCACGCGAGCTGGGTTCAGAACGTCGTGAGACAGTTCGGTCTCTATCCGCCGCGCGCGTTGAAACTTGAGAAAGGCTGTCCCCAGTACGAGAGGACCGGGACGGACGTACCTCTGGTGTGCCAGTTGTTCCGCCAGGAGCATCGCTGGTTGGCTACGTACGGAAGGGATAACCGCTGAAAGCATCTAAGCGGGAAGCCTGTTTCAAGATGAGGTTTCATTCGAGGTTCCCCACAGACGATGGGGTTGATAGGCCAGATCTGGAAGCACCGTAATGTGCGAAGGTGACTGGTACTAATACACCAACAACAAAACAAAAACACCGTGCACAAACAAACAACACCAACAATTGCACACTGTTCGCGTCCACTATGCAGTATCTGACACACCACACACATGCCACAGATACAGATAACTAAACAACCGACCACACCACACACGCAGACGTGTGGTGGTCACCATGACACACAAGCCCTATGGGTGTGTCGGTGGTTGATAGCGGTGGGGAAACGCCCGGTCCCATTCCGAACCCGGAAGCTAAGCCCACCCGCGCTGATGGTACTGCACCCGGGAGGGTGTGGGAGAGTAAGTTACCGCCGACCAACAACAACAAAAACAACTCAATACA
>NZ_JAGPYY010000022.1:0-2088 GCF_024454075.1 Corynebacterium sp. CCUG 71335 | reverse complement strand
TTCGGTGACACCCTAGTCATTATCGGTGAAACTCCCTCTCAATCAGAGCCTCACACACAAACATCCTGACACTCTCTATAAGTTAAATAGAATTAAACTGTAGCCGAATTATGTGGTTGCACATAGGACGCTCGCTTTTCTTCCCTAACTGCGAAACCATGCATAATCCCCCCCAAGAGAACGAACGCGAGCGCGCCCCAAAGTAGAAAGTCGAAATTAGGAACTACTAAAGCTCCAAGTGCGGAACCAAGGGCTGAGCCCAAATAGTTGGCTGATGAATTTGCCGCTACAGCGGTAGCCCCATCTGAAGGATTCGTCTCAAGGAGAGTTTTTTGTTGAGGGGCCAGCGAAGACCACCCCAGTAGACCCCAAGCAAAGATGGCTGTGACAACCACGATCATGTTCGTTGCACCGAACAGTATAGCAATGAAAGATAGGGCCATTGCGCAGATAATGCTCAAAGTGAGTGTTCTTGGCTTTCTAAACCCATCAAGTAGATGCCCTACCCCAAAAGCGCCGATAGCGCCGCCAATTCCCCATACCCAGATTCCCACAATCTGATGATTGTCTAGAGGGGTATGCGCTAGCACCGTCGATATGTAGGTGTAGAGACCTAGGGAAGCGGTGCCCACAAATAACGTCACTAATATAGTGAATATATTAGTCTTTTTTGCCATGACCTTTGCCCGCTCCTTGAAGGAAGATGCAGGAATAGTCGGAACCGTTTGCTTTTTATTGAGGGCCACCCCTAGGAGTGCAATTACTCCTATTGCAGTAATCATCGCGATAGTTAACCGCCACCCGAAATTAGTTGCAATGATTAAGCCGGTGGGGACACCGAGAACAGTACCTAGAGCGAGGCCTGCTAGAACAAGAGAGAGGGCTTTGCCGCTTTTCTCTTCAGGTACGCTGTGGGCCGCAACTGCGGACGATAGTGGAGAATAGACGCCCGCTGCAGAGCCTGCTATTACGCGCGATAAAATGAAGGTCACAGCGTTAGGGGAGAGTGCAGTGGCGAGGTTTGCCAGCGAAAATACAATAATGCCAATTACTAAGCTCTTGCGGGCATGTACTCCAGCTTTTCCTGAGAGGATCGGTCCCGATAAGGCGTATGCTGCGGTGAAAGCAGTTACTCCCAAACCGATGATGGACTCGGATGCGTCCAAGTCTTTCGCGATGTTGGACAATAAGCCTGCAATGACGTATGCGTCTAACCCTAAGGCCACGCTTCCCAATAGGTAGGGCCACAGCTTTTTAAGCATTTCGAATTATTCCTTCCAATAATCCTGGAAACTTCTCATTGACTTCTTTTCGAAGTGAGATTAGGCAGGATCTACCTTGACTACGCGTCCAGGTAAGACCACACTCCCTCAGCTTCCGTGTGTGGTAGCTGAGGGTAGACCTGGGCAGATCTTCTGCGAGAGTAATGCTGTCTCTTTCGGACCCATCAGAAAGAGTTTTTAGAATTTGCAACCGGACAGGATCAGATAGGGCAGAAAATATCTGTTCGAGCGATATTTCTTCCAAAGTGGGGTGTGTGTACTGTCTTGAATTCATGCCATATCCTCCCTGTGCGCAAGGTAATCGCCAAACGACAATCGTGCAACAATAGTTGAACAATTACTCGCGCCGCAGGCCGGCTTCCGTAACTACGCGTTAGGTAAACGGATCCCGTCTTCACAGTGAGCAATCGCGTTCTACCTGCGGAAATTGACCGAATTTTTGGCCCTCTAAAGACAGTTAAGCTCTTTTAGATGTCCGGGAAATCAGTAGATTGCGATCGAGACTCTGGGTTCCTCGACAATCATCCACTTTGGTAGGTGCCAACCTTCAATATCCCCTCGCAGCTTCTGATCAGATCTCGTTGAGATGGACAGGTTAGGCAGGAGAACCTGCATGCTGATGAATGGATAGAGGCGGATATTCCAAGTTTTCTAGTGGTTAGCAGGATGTAACTCACTACGGTGCGAATTTTTCACGGTAGATAACCGTAATTACCCACTTTTGAAGCGTCCTGGGTTTAGTTCCGATCGTTTCTAGAGGAGGATTGGATCATGCCTAGGAAGTTCAGTGACGAGTTCAAGGACA
>NZ_JAGPYY010000021.1:0-2657 GCF_024454075.1 Corynebacterium sp. CCUG 71335 | reverse complement strand
AACTCGTCACTGAACTTCCTAGGCATGATCCAATCCTCCTCTAGAAACGATCGGAACTAAACCCAGGACACTTCAGCATTCGTCGTCGTGGTGCCGGCGAGTCAGCAAGTGCCGCATATGTACTTCGCCGAAAAGAAAAACGCCACGGTGCTCGCTGCGCCGACTCGTAACGGGAGTCACTCAGAGTGGTTGAGTGAGCCTGAGATTTCGAACCTGTACAGGCTGCGGTTTCAACGGGAAGAAGCCTCGTCCCGTGAAGTAGACGAGGTGTATAGCAAGGTGGCCGCGAAGCGGTCTAGTGACGGCTTTTGGGGTGTCGGTGTTGCGGTGCCGACGTACCCGGCAAGAAAGGACGACGTTACTGAGCGTGACGCGATTATGGCAAGGTTTGCCGCTTATGACGACCCGCTGCGCCTGGAATACAACGGGGCGGTGTCTCCGGCGACTGCCTCGAATTACCGCAGGGGTTTGAAGTGTTGGACGTTTTCGGGAAAGCAGTACGACACGCAAGAATTGCTCGCGTATGTCGAGCTGCACGAAAACGGGGTTGTCACCGTCCTGTCGCGGCTGGACAGGGAGACGTTCTCGACGGGGGACCAGATAGTGCCCACGCATGCGTTTGCGTGCTTGGTGGGTGACCTCTTGGCACTCATTCGCCACTACGGAGGTGTCACCGGCAACACCGACTACACCGTGCGTTGCAACGTCGAGTGGGACCAAGACAAGCCGCTGGTGTTGTGGCAGCCGAAAGATCCGAGGTACTTCTCTGAAGACCCACTGCCGTTAGAGTCCTTTAGCCCGGTGGAGGCGGAGGTAAGTGTTACCGCGAACGCTCCGCTCATTGACACCGCGAGGTCGCTGGTGCGGGACTGCTTGAACCAGGCAGGAGTTGAGCAGCTTCCGGTGTGGAGAAAGCAGTAAAGCTTAAACGCCTGTCCGTGTCAGACTACTAGAACTGCGGGTTCTTCTTCCGCTGGTAGGCGGCAGTGTCCACCGTTTCGAGCACCGAGCCGTCTGCCGTCACGACGCGCAATTCGGTGACCATTTCGCGCAGGTAGACGGACTGCTTATTCGTCCAACCGAGTTCCGTGGCGTAGAAGTCGCCGAGCGAGTCGGAGTAGCCCTCGTTCAGCGAGTTCCAGGCGCTCAAGTCAACGAACTTCTCCGGCTCGATTGTCACCGTCAGCACCCCGTCGCTGTAGGCGACGTCGGTGACGACCTTGGCGCGGACAACGCCTGCTTCGGCACGCTCGTTCAGCCAGTCCCGAATAATGGTGCCGGGGGCGGGGAAAGACATTGTGTGCTCCTTGGCTGTGGTGTTTTGGAGAGGGGACAACACCGAGGGTAGCGACGGGCTCGACGCGGGTACGGAAGTATCGACTACATGTTCTAATCGCTGGCGGTCACCGACAGGGTCGGTCTGTCGAAACCCGCCACGGTGACCCTTCGCTCACCGTGGCGGGTTTCTCTCTGCATTTCTACACGGGGTAGACCGTACGAATTGTCCTACTCAACTGCGCCGGCACACCCTCGTCCCGGAACGACTGGGTAATGCGACGAGCCTCCTCAAAGTCGTTGCAACGAGCCAGGAAGTCTATGGCTTCTGCGGTCCAGACTTCCCAGGTGTCCTGGCAGAACATTGCGTCCAGGAGCTCGCGGGGCGCGTCCTCTTTCGGCGCGTCGCCTGCCTCCAGCTCTTTCGGGTCGAACTGGTCGGCGGCCACGAGGTTGTCCCGTTCGTAGTACGTCAGGTGGCGCGGGTTTGCGTCGGCCTCCAGCGTGATCATGCCGTTGTCCTGGTCGGAGTATTTGACCAGCGTGGTCAGAAACTTCATTGCCTGGAACACGTCGAGGTGAACGTGCTCACCGTCAGCTCCGACAACGCGGACGCTGTCGGCGTGACGGCGGAGGAACCGGTTCATTGTGACCAGCTCGTCCCGGTTGAAGAACACGTCAAGCGAGAGCAACACCTCCTTGTTTGTGCGTGGGGTCGTGGTTTTCTTTTCTTCGGTGCAGCGGTGTGGTGGCGCTGCGTTCGAGTTGTGGTGGGTCATAGAAAGTAGCCTGCCTTACCTCGAAAAGCCGTCCACTAACCCAGGGGCAGGCAGTTAGGTGCAGGTTAGGACGTCTCTTTCAACCGCGGGTCGCTCTCGGACTCAATGCGGTCCCAGCGCACGAGGTACGCCGCGGCCTGTTCACCGCGGGCAAGACGCTCGCCGACCTCCTTGAGAGCTAGCTCTGCCGACCAGTGGGCGGACAGAAGCCGAAAGTCCCCGTCTCGCGCCTCGACTCGGACCGCGGAGTATGGGTACGGGTCGGAAAGAGAGCGCATTTTCTTGGCGTAGAACGTGTCCGGCGCGGCCTCCTGCGGCCACGTCGAGCCAGGCACACCACCGTCACTGTCGTGTCGTTGTTCAGTCATGGACGGGCATTGTGTCGTCGAACGAGGCGAACCGCTACAGCGGGGGTTCGCACCTTGACCCAATTCGGGACTCCGCTGCCACGATTGACGCGCCCCTCCAGGCCAACGCCCCACTTCCAGCCCCTGGCGGCCTCCCGCACCGAGCCCCGCCACGACTCCCTGAAGCGTCCTGGTTTTCGTTCCGCTTATTGAACGCCCAACGGGTGGGCGTGTGATTGTTGATAGTAGGCGTCTT
>NZ_JAGPYY010000020.1:0-2921 GCF_024454075.1 Corynebacterium sp. CCUG 71335 | reverse complement strand
GAAGACGCCTACTATCAACAATCACACGCCCACCCGTTGGGCGTTCAATAAGCGGAACGAAAACCAGGACGCTTCAGGTAGAGTACAGCCCCCTTCTGGTACCTGCTAATTTCTGTCAAAAATTGGTGAAGATCTAAAGCTTCACGCCATGTCGTAAAGCGCGGGTTCCTTTTGTTTGTCAATAATTCCTTCCAGAAACGAACCAGCTTGTCGCAGCCCTCCGGATAGTTGCCTAAGGTGGGTTCATAAACGGTGGTTTTGAAAGCCTTAGATCCTGCGGAGGACCAATGAGATAGATGATCGTAGTCCCATCGAGGATCATCAAAAGTTAATTCAAAGTATTCACGCTCGCCATCGGTTGAAGAGGCTATTATATTTACTTTCCGCATCCTACTGGAGTATCCAAAGCTAGCAGAACCGGTCACAATAGTATCTGCCAAGCAGAAAGTAACTTGGGCGGTTTCCGGCAGGACTTTGCTCGGTGAACCGTAATTAGACCCAACAATCGATGCGTCTAGGAGCTGTAAATTAGCGGTGTCACTGCCTGATAGGTAGCAGCATAAATCAAGCGGGTGAATAATTTCTGAAACCACTCCCACCGTCGGGCGAGGATCATCGAACCTGTTCTTTGCCCAGATAAAATCAATCCGATTTACGGTTAATCCCGATTCGCTAATCTTCTGCTTTACTTCTGTAGCTGCTGCAGAGTAGCGTTCAATACAATTGAGAGCAAAGGTATTATCCGTGCTCCATTTTTCATTTAATCCTTCGGGGATTCTTTCTCCAGGAGCTGCCAACGGTTTTTCGGATAAGATGAAACATTTAGTATGTTGGAGAATCTTCAGGACTGAAAGGTGCTGGTCATCGTTAGTTGCATTCACAACCATATCAACATCGGAGAAGTACCTCTCGATATCCTCTGGTGGTGCGAACTCTAAAGCCTTTGTTTCTTCCTTGGAGAGGAAGGATACCTCTGTACTTTCTTTCTCCTCAGCAGTAACAGCCGCCAAAAGTGACTGGTATAAGCGCTTTCCTTCGTATCCCGCCCCTATAAAAACAAACCTACCCAAGATCTATACCCCCCTCAGATAATGGGCTTCCCCGTCTAAGATGAAACCGCAGGATTGGTAGGTTCTTTCCGCAGCTTTGGTGGAAGCTAGGGTTACAGTAGGAATATTGTGCTCTTCTAGCCACTTCAAGGCTCGAAGCGTAAGGTTCTTTGCCAATCCATGCCCTCGAGCGTCAGGAGCCACGAACACTCCTTGTATCCATCCAACTTTTCCTTCGGTCGAAGAAGGAGAGGGCAGGTGACTATCAACGATTATTGTTAGTGTTGCAACAATCTTATCAGTTGATTCGGCTACGAAAGTAATCCCTCGTGAACTACAGGAAATCTGCCCCTCAATAAAAGAGCGGTAGTAATAAATCCAGTCGTCCGAGCCAATCGCCCATGAAGCCGACGGATCCGTGAGAAATAATTGTTTACGTAGGTCAACTAGCTGATCTAGATCTTCACGGACGCATTCTCGAATGCGAAAAGCAGTCTTACTGTTCATTGGGAACCCTCTCCATTACCTTTGCTAAGGATGAAGCAAGATACTCCATTTGTTGCTCAGTGTGAGTCGGCGTCACATTAATTCGGAATCTGCTCGTACCGACAGGAACAGTGGGCGCATTGATCGGTTGAACGTAGATTCCGTAGTCCTCCAGCAGTATTCGCGCCGATTCAGTACACCGGTGTGCACTTCCAATGAGTATTGGCAGTACATGCGTTTCTGACTGAGGCATTACTTCAATTCCATTGTGGATGAAAATTTCACGCAATCGCTCCGTCTTATCCGCCAACTCCCTCCGCGATGATTCTTGTTGTCGAATAATCGAGATGCTGGTTCTTGCGGCTGCGCATATGGAAGGAGGCATGGCGGTGGTGAAGATGAAGCCTGGAGCAAAACAGCGGATTGCGTCTATTAACCAGTCTGCGCCTGCTACGAAACCGCCGATAACGCCGATAGATTTGGCTAGAGTTCCTTGGATGATATCGATCTCCTCGGACAACCCGAGGGAGGCCGCGATCCCTCTCCCTTCTGGGCCATACATTCCAATGGCATGGGCTTCGTCGAGGAAAACTAAACTTTCATACGACTTAGCGACATGAACTATGTCTGCCAAAGGAGCGATATCACCGTCCATGGAGTAGACAGACTCCAATATCACCAGCTTTGGAGCGTGTGGGTCAGCCGAATCAAGCAGACTTTCTAAATGCTTCGCATCATTGTGCCGGAAAATGTGCCGTACACCTTTGCTCCTCCTAACCCCAGCAATAATTGAAGCATGGTTCAATTCGTCGCTGAATATTTGCAGATTCGGGAAGATCGTAATCAACGATTCGATGCTAGCGTCGTTGGAACCGTAACCGGTTGGAAACACTAGAGACCGCTCTCGGCCCAACCAAGATGCAATTTCTTCCTCAAGGAGTTCCACCTCGTCATTGGTCCCGCCGATATTTCTAGACCCACCGGCTCCAGCGCCGTATTTAAGAATCGCTTTACCTGCAGCTTCTAAAACTTTAGGGTGTTGCCCCATTCCCAAATAGTCATTACTACACCACACAACAACATCTTGAAGTTCGTTGTTCGGTTTTCTGAGCTTAGCGACTGGAAAGCTCCCTGCTTGACGGTTAATAACAGAGAAATTGCGGTAGGTGCCCTCTTCTTTGAGGGTTTGGAGTTTTCCCTCAGCCTGAAACTGTAGATCTTTCAGCGATAGCATTCTCTCTCCTTTAAAAAGAAGAACTTTTCAACGAAGAGTAAGGCTCTGGTTTAAAATTCAACTGACTTATAAGTTGAGGGTGTCCGATTGTTTGTGTGTGGGGGTTTGGTTTACAAGTAGTCGGCGAATCGGTCGGGGTAAGCCACGGCTAG